>JAYVCM010000310.1:0-5145 GCA_043749955.1 Limisphaerales bacterium
TCGAAGCGCAGCCGCTGCCGCCAGAGCTGTTTCGCCTCGTCCAGGTCTTTCGGAAACGGCTCGTGCCGGCGGTCGTTCATGATTTTTTCATCCGTGTTGAACTTGAACTTGTCCTGCTTCAACAGCTCGCCCACATATTCCGAGTGCTGCTGGAAGCGCTGGGCGAACCGGTCGTAGATGGCGAAGGCCGGCCCCAGTTCCGCCCGGCGATGACTGCCCGCCAGCATCAAATCCAGGTTCGTGCGGATGCTTACGAACTCCGCGAGGTCGGCCTGCAGGAAATTTTCGTGGCGCGGATCCAGCGCGTCAATGTAGCCGTCAAAAATTTTCGCGGACAGCTCGTGGTCCAGCGGGCGTTGCTGGTAATGGGCACCCTCCATCAGTTGCGCGGCGACCCAGGCGATGCTCGCATCGTTCGGCCCCGGCTTCACGCCCGGCAACGCCGCCGCTGCGGTGGTCGCCGGCGCGGGAGTGTGGGCGGACTGGCAGCCCGCCCAGAGGCCCAGGCCGGCGGCGACGGCAAGGGCCGTCAGAAAAAAACGTTGGTGGCGATTCATGCGATTTACGATGTGCAGCATTTGACCGAGCCTAACGTAAACCGTTCAGCGAAGGAAAACAAATTGCGTGTGAAAACCGGTTGCCGGAGCGCGGCTGTCCCCAGCCGCAGCCCGTCCGCTTGCTAACCGACGCGGCAGGGTAATTCGTGGCGTCCGGTTGCAGTTCCACATGCTGCGGCTGGGGACAGCCGCCCTCCGGGAGCAGGGTCAAGCTGCGCCCAAAGTGAACTTCACCCGCGCGCTTCGCTTGACACCGCTCCGCGCAATCTTCATTTTCTGGTGTTTATTTTTTAATGACATGAGCGCATCACACAACTTGTTCAACACGCTGCAGACTTTTGATCTCGGCAACGGCCAGCCGGGGAATTTTTATTCGCTGCCCGCACTGGAAAAAGCCGGCGTCGGCCCCGTCTCCAAACTGCCCGTCTCCATCCGCATCGTGCTGGAATCCGTCCTGCGCAACTGCGACGGCAAAAAAGTCAGCGAGGCGAACATCAAGGAACTCGCCAACTGGCAGCCGACCGAAACGCGCACGGCGGAAATCCCGTTCGTCGTCGCGCGCATCGTGCTGCAGGATTTCACCGGCGTGCCGCTGCTCGTGGACCTGGCGGCAATGCGCACCGCCGTGGCCAAGCTCGGCAAAAATCCCAAGATCATCGAACCGCTCGTGCCGGTGGATCTGGTCGTGGACCATTCGGTGCAGGTGGATTTCGCCGGTGGAGTGGATTCGATGGCGAAGAATCTGGACCTGGAATTCACGCGCAACCGCGAGCGCTACCAGTTTTTGAAATGGGGCATGCAGGCGTTTGACACGTTCAAGGTTGTCCCGCCCGGCATCGGCATCGTGCATCAGGTGAACCTGGAATATCTCGCCAAAGGCGTGCTGTCTTCTCCCTCAACTCTCAACTCTCAACTCTCAACTCTTTACTATCCCGACACGCTCGTTGGCACTGACTCGCACACGACGATGATCAACGGCCTCGGCATTGTCGGCTGGGGCGTCGGCGGCATCGAAGCCGAGGCGGGCATGCTTGGCCAGCCGGTTTATTTTCTGACGCCGGATGTCGTGGGCGTTCACCTGACGGGCGCGATTCGCGAAGGCGTCACCGCCACGGATGTTGCGCTCACGGTCACGCAGATGCTGCGCAAGGCGAAAGTCGTCGGCAAGTTCGTGGAATTTTTCGGCCCCGGCGCATCGGCGTTGCCGTTGGTGGACCGTGCGACCATTGCGAACATGGCTCCCGAATACGGCGCGACGATGGGCTTCTTCCCGATTGACGCCGAGTGCGTGAACTATCTCCGCGCCACCGGCCGCAGCGACGAAGCGGTGAAGACTTACGAAAATTATTACAAGGCGCAAGGGCTGTGGGGCATTCCGAAGAAAGGTGAAATCACTTACTCGCAGGAACTCGAACTCGATCTCGGTCAAGTTTTGCCCAGCGTCGCCGGCCCGAAGCGGCCGCAGGACCGGATTGAACTGCCGAAGATGAAGGAAAGTTTCATCACCGCCTTCAGCAAGCCGGTTGCGGAAAATGGATTTGGCATGAAGGCCGAGGAGCTGTCGCGCACCGTGCATGTCGCGGCCGGCGGCGAGATTCATCCGGGCGGCGGCAGTCAACAGGCAGTTCCGAACAGCAAACTGCCTCCCAGTGAACGGGAAATGTCCACCGAACATCCGACGGCCGACCCGGTTCACACCCGTGCCCCGCGTCTGGAGGGCAACGTGCGCAACGGTTCCGTGCTCATCGCGGCCATCACCAGTTGCACCAACACCAGCAATCCATCCGTGATGCTCGCCGCCGGCCTGCTCGCAAAGAAAGCCGTCGAACGCGGCCTCACGGTCAATGCCACCGTCAAGGCGTCGCTCGCGCCCGGCTCGCGCGTCGTCACGGATTATCTGACCAAGACCGGCCTCCAGCCGTTCCTCGACCAGCTTGGCTTCAACCTCGTCGGCTACGGCTGCACGACGTGCATCGGCAATTCCGGCCCGCTGCATCCGGCCATCGAGGACGCCATCGTCAAAAATAATCTGGTCGCCGCGTCCGTTTTGTCCGGCAACCGCAATTTCGAGGCGCGCGTTCACCAGAACATCAAGGCGAACTTCCTCATGTCGCCGCCGCTCGTCGTCGCGTTCGCGCTCGCGGGCCGCGTGGACATTGATCTCGCCAACGATCCGCTCGGCACCGGCAAGGACGGCAAGCCAGTTTTTCTACGCGACCTCTGGCCCAGCCTCCGCGAAGTGCGCGACCTCATGCAGGCCGCGTTGCAGCCGGAAATATTCCGCAAATTGTATAAAGATTTCGCCGCGCAAAATCCCAAGTGGAACGAAATCCCTTCCAGCACTGGCAACGTGTATGAATGGGATGCGAAATCCACCTACATCCAGGAGCCGCCGTTCTTCGAGAATTTTTCCATGCAGCCCGGCAGCATCGCTCCGATCACCGGCGCGCGTGCGCTCGCCATCTTCGGCGACAGCGTGACGACCGATCATATTTCGCCCGCCGGTGCGATCAAGAAATCTTCTCCCGCCGGAAAATATCTCGTCGAGAACGGCGTGACAGCGGAAGACTTCAACAGCTACGGTTCGCGCCGCGGCAACGACCGCGTGATGACGCGCGGCACGTTCGCCAACGTCCGCATCAAAAACCTGATGCTCGCGGGCGTGGAAGGCGGCGAGACATTGTTCTTCGGAACGCCGGCTTCCAGCACGGCCAGCCCCGAAAAAGTTTCCATCTACGACGCTTCGATAAAATATCAGGCGGCAAAAATCCCGCTCGTCATCATCGCCGGTCAGGAATACGGCACCGGCTCCTCGCGCGACTGGGCCGCGAAAGGCACGAACCTGCTCGGCGTGAAAGCCGTCGTGGCGCAGAGCTTCGAGCGCATCCACCGCAGCAACCTCGTCGGCATGGGCGTGCTGCCGTTGCAATTCAAGGAAGGCACCACCGCGCAGACCTTGAAGCTCGACGGCACCGAGACCTACGACATCGTCGGCCTTGATGCGAACATCAAGCCGCAGCAGGACCTCACGCTGAAGATCACGCGCAAAGACGGCTCCGTGGAAAACGTGAACGTCCGCTGCCGCATTGATACGCCCATCGAAATTGACTACTACCAGCACGGCGGCATCCTGCCGTATGTGCTGCGCCAGTTGGTGGCGAAGGCGTGAGTGTTAACGGAATCGCAATGAGCGCCATATCACAGGCAGAAGCCGACACATTATTGGCACTGCCGAAAATTTTCAAAGGTGATGAGCCATTGGAATTTTCGATGACAACGCCGATGGATTATGAGCGTGTGCTGTTGTCGAATGATCGGCGCGAAGAATTCCTTTTAACGATTGAGCGCGGAAATCGGAAACGCGCCCGATTGAAATATCAGACTCGCGCCCGCAAAATTGTGGTTCTGGCTAGATTAGATTTGGATGGGCCAGCGCATCGAAATCCACCTGATTCTCCACATCGGCCAAATGAGCGATTGCTCTGTCCACACCTTCATCTCTACCGCGAGGGATTTGAAGACCGGATTGCTTATCCAATTTCGGACGTTCCAGATTTTATCGTCACCAATCCATCAAGTGGTTTGGTATGGATGGAAGATTTTCTCAAGTTCTGCCATGTTGAGGGAGTTCCAGCGATTCAAACAACCGTCTGAATATGACAACTGTCGAGTGCAAACAACTTGTGAATGGCTACGTATCGTGGCTAAAGGAAGAATTGCGCATCGGACAGCTTGATTCCAGCTGCGTCATTTCCACGCCGTTTCTTGACCGCCACAACGACGAGATTGAAATCTATGTCGAAAAGCGAGGCGATGTCATTTGGCTTACAGATGATGGATATACGTTGAACGATTTACGGCATTCTTCGGTGGCGCTTGATACGGACAAGCGGCAGCGTCACCTGCGTTCAATCATTCAAGGCTTTGGGGTTCGGAGTGAAGGTGATGAGCTTTGCGTTTCGACAACTCCTAAAGATTTTCCGCAGAGAAAGCACAATCTCATTCAGGCTATTTTGGCTGTGAATGATATGTTTGTCATGGGCGAGGAGTCTGTGCTTCAACTTTTCAAGGAAGATGTAGAGAAGTTTTTGCAGCTCAAGGGAGTTTCTCATTTCCGGGACGTCAAACTTGCGGGTTACAGTGGTTTTGACCACAAGTTTGATTTTGCCATTCCGCCGAGAGGCGATAAACCCGAAGGTATTATTCAAGCGATCAACCAGCTAACCAGAGATCGGGCTGCGAGTTTGGCTTTTATGGTTTCAGATGTAGAGCGCGAGCGTGGCAAAGGAAGTTTGGCGGCTTATGCGTTCATCAATGATTCCGATGGTAGTGTTAATTCCGAACATCTTTCTGCATTGAGTGTTTATGGCATCAAGCCAATCACTTGGAGCAAACGAGAGAACGAGGTTTCAGCTCTCAACTGAACGACAGAAATATTTTCTTCGCATTCATCTGACGTCCGCGTTGTGCTGCCGTTGCCTTATCGCGTATGCTGCGGCACATGATTCATGATGTTCAAGCCATCGCGGCGGAAGTGATGGAACGCCGAGCACCGTCTCGGCTCGTTGATGCCGTGGCTGGAAACTGG
>JAYVCM010000311.1:0-8085 GCA_043749955.1 Limisphaerales bacterium
CCCTCTTTCCAAACCTGGACAGTGTAATCAAGTTTCATGCGGCAACCATAGTCCAACCCGGCCCGCCTGACAATGCTGCGGATTCTTCACGGACAAAAAAAAGAGCCGGAACTTTCGTTCCGGCTCGTGATGGGAAAAATAATTTCCTAGGTGCGCGCGGCCGGCTTCTTCGCAGCCGCATCAAGAATCGTCGTGAGGACGCTGTTGGGCACCTGCGCGAAGCTCAACGGCTCCATCGAATACGAGGCGCGGCCTTTCGAGAGCGAACGGATCGCCGTAGCGTAACCGAACATTTCCGCGAGCGGCACCTGCGCGTTGAGCACGGTCTGGCCGTTCTTCGCCTCGATGCTGACGATGGTTCCGCGGCGACGGTTGATGTCGCCGAGCAGATCGCCCTGGTATTCGTCGGGCGTCGTGCATTCCACTTTCATCAGCGGCTCGAGCAAAATCGGGCCGGCTTTTTTGAAGGCGTCTTTCAAGGCGAAAATGCCGGCCATGCGGAACGCGAGTTCGTTCGAGTCCACTTCATGGAACGAGCCGTCCGTGACTTCAACCTTGATGTCAATGACCTGATAGCCGGCATACACGCCGCCTTTGATGGCTTCTTCGATGCCGTTGATGACGGCGGGAATGTATTCCTTGGGAATCGAGCCGCCGACAATTTCATCCAGCACTTCCACGCCCTTGCCTTTTTCATTCGGCTCGACGGTGATGCAGGCGTGGCCGTATTGGCCTTTGCCGCCGGATTGACGGATGAACTTGCCTTCGCCCTCGGCCTTCTTGGTGATCGTCTCGCGATACGCGATCTGCGGCGCGCCGGTGTTGGCCTCGACTTTGAATTCGCGTTTGAGCCGGTCAATGATGATTTCCAGATGCAGCTCGCCCATGCCCGCAATGATGAGCTGGCTGGTTTCCTCGTTCGTGAAACAGCGGAACGTCGGATCTTCTTCCGCGAGCCGTTGCAAGCCTTCGGACAATTTGTCGCGGTCCTGCTTGGTCTTCGGTTCGACGGCCATCGAGATGACCGGCTCGGGGAACGTCGGCGGTTCGAGCGTCACGTCGTAATCTTCGTCGCACAGCGTGTCACCGGTGGTGATGTTGCGCAGACCGACGAGCGCGGCGATGTCACCCGCGAACACTTCGTTGATGTCCTTGCGTTCGCTGCCCTGGATGACCATGAGGCGGCTGACGCGTTCACGTTTGCGCGTGCGCGGATTGTAAATGTTGTCACCCTTCTTGAGATGGCCGGAATAAACGCGGAAGAACACCAGCTTGCCCGCGTAGGGATCGGTCCAGAGCTTGAACGCCAGCGAGCAGAACTTCTCGTGGTCGGTCGTCGGCACATTGACCACGACTTCCGTGCCGAGTTCGTGACCGGTCGCGCCGGGAATGTCCAGCGGGCTGGGGAGATAATCAATGACGGCGTCCACCAAAACCTGCACGGCTTTTTTCTTGAAGGCCGAACCGCAGAGCACCGGCACGAGTTCAATCTTGCAGGTCAGGCGGCGGATCGCCGCCTTGAGCACCGGGGCAGAGATCGGCTTTTCTTCCAGCACGAGGTTTTCGATTTCGGAATCCTTGTTGGAGACGGCGTCAATCAATTCCGCGAGCGCGGCCTCGGCACGATCCTTGTGCTCGGCGGGAATCTCCATGATCTCGTAATTCAAACCTTCGTTGGCTTCCGTCGGTCCCCAGTTGATGACCTTCTGGTTGACCACGTCAATCACGCCTTCAAAGCCGCCCTCAACTTGTTTGCCTTCGTGCTCGGTCGGACCCGCGCCCAGAGGCAGAAAAATCGGGAACGCATACGCGCGCAGTTTCGTGCGCATATCATTCAACGCATTGTCAAAATTCGCGCCGATGCGGTCCATCTTGTTGACGAACGCGATGCGCGGGACGTTATACTTCGTCGCCTGACGCCAGACCGTTTCCGATTGCGGCTGCACGCCGGCGACGCCGCAGAAAACGGCGACCGCGCCATCCAGCACGCGCATGGAGCGTTCCACTTCAGCGGTGAAATCCACGTGTCCCGGCGTGTCAATGATGTTGACGCGATGTGAAATATCTTTGAACGCCTTGTAAATCAGGTCTTCGCCCGGCTTGGCGCATTTCTGCGTCCAGAAGCAGGTGACGGCGGCGGAAGTGATCGTGATGCCGCGCTCGCGTTCCTGCTCCATCCAGTCCGTCACCGTGTTGCCGTCATCCACGTCGCCGATCTTGTGGATGAGGCCGGTGTAAAACAAAATACGCTCGGTGGTCGTCGTCTTGCCGGCGTCAATGTGCGCGGCGATGCCGATGTTGCGGGTGCGTTCGAGAGTGTATTCGCGGCTGGGCGAATTGACAGGTTTGGCTTCAGTGGCTGCTTGCATATAAAAAATTTCAATTGCCGCAAGGATTGGGGAAAATCAACATGAACTTCCGCCGCCGCGAACAAATGGAACGCGAACTATACGCGAGAAACAGGCCGGAGCAATAAGATTTTTGGGGAGAGTTGGGTTGTCTGGCCCGCCGTGCCCGGCAATTATGGGCAATTTCAACAATGCGCGAATCATCGCGGACACCACCACGCCGCCGAGAACTTTCACGGCGCGGGCACCCTCTCCGCCTCGTTCGGGGAGCTGGGCTTCGGTGCAGGCGTGGGGCATGGATGGTCGAACTTTTTGGCGACGTAGTTTAATACCCAGTTTGCGAGTTAATCCCGAACTCCGAAATCGAACCATGTGCGCGCATAGCCAGCGGTGTAGGGCAGGCTTACAGTCCCGCTCGGAGCGGGATGCCGGCGGCTTACCAGCCGCCGGTTTTGCCGTTGGAAAAAGTGTGGCCAGCTTCCAGGGGAACACGGGGCTGGTAAGCCCCGTGAATCCCGCTCCGAGCGGGACTGTATGCCTGCCCTACGTCAGCGGCGGCGGCTACTTCGACGTTCGAGTTAATACCTGATTCATTACCCATTGAATTGGGTTGTTACCCATTTGCCAGCTTTTGCCATTGCGCGTTCTGGCCGCGCCCGAGGCACTCGACCTTTGAACCGCGAAGATTCTTCAACACCTGCCGGATCATGTCCAGGCTGACACCCGGACAAGCGTGCTGAATGTCGCTGACGCGGAACACCAACACCACCGTGCCCTTCGTCTCGCGTCCAAACAAATTGTAGGAGACGACGTGAGGAGGCTCTGACTTTCCGCCGGAGATGAATGAGTCTCCTCGCCTCGACTCATACCAAGGAACTATTCCAACGCCGACACCGTGATCCAGCCAAGCTCCGCGAACAACCCGATGGCGGGCTGCTCGACAAGCTGGTCTTTGGTGTAGGCGTGCGTGGGCATTCGTCAGTCCGTTCATCACGCCCAGTTGGGCACATACTCGGCGAACTTTCGGGACTTGTTGTTGGGGTCGGCGGCTTTAATCAACTTCTTGTCAATGGCCTCCTGAATGAGCACGGACACCATCGAGCGTTGCTTCTCCGACATCTTCAGCCGCTCGCGCAACGATTTGTTCGTCATCGCGCTGTCCGAATAATGCTTCAACACGGCGTGCTGGTAACACGCCTCCAACCGCTCCCGGGCCGACATCTGCGCGAACGTGCGCGGCGTGAAAAGCGTGACCTTGAAATGATTCGGGCCAGTCGCGAAATCAATCGGCGGCAAGCCATAGAGTTCCACCTGCAAGCCTGCCTTGAGCAGCCCCGACCCGCGCTCCTCACAAATCTTGTATCGCCGGAAGGCCCGCGCCAGTTGCTCGTTCCGTGACTCCGGCTGTGTGCCGATGAGCCGGTCCAGTCGTTTGGAAGGCAGCAGCCCGCCGGGATTCGAGACTTCGATCCGATCATCGAAGATTTCAATCAGCGGGCCGGCGCCTGAAATGGAGAAATCCTGGTGAATGAGCGCGTTGGCGATGATTTCGCGAAGGGCAATCTCTGGATAGACCGTCCGCTTCCTCCGCAGCGCCTGTTCGATGACCTCGCTCTGCGGGAGCAGTGACATCACGAACTGCAACAATCCCTGAAAGCTGACCGCGTAACCCTTCGTCCCTTCCTGCTCCTGCTTGGTCTTGGCTTTGTTCAATCCGTCATAGACCACCACCCTTGCCGCCTTCCGGCTCAAGTCTGGAAAATCCGTCAGCTTCCGCGCCGCTGAAATCGCGCCGAGGTTCGTGATGTAACCGCCGCCCGCCGGTTCGCGCGCGACGAATCGTTCGCCCGCCATCCAGGCCGTCGTCTCCTCCGGCGTTGCGGGCGCAGGCCGTTCCAACATCTTGTAAATCGGCTCGACGTTCAGCTTGGCCGCAAACTCCGTGTCTGGCAGCAACACCGATGCGTGCAATTCCTCCCAGCGCGGCGTCCGGCTGTTCAGCATCAGCGTCCCAATCTCCTGGCGCGATGCTTTCCGCGTCGTGCCGCCGGAACGGATGAACGCATCCTCCAGTCCTTTGCCGCGCAGATGCACCGGCTTTACCGCCGACTCTGGCACATGCACGAACAGCAGGCGCACCGATTCGTAATCCTCCACCGCGTGATCCAGCGCCAGCGGCGGCTCAAGCCCCGCTCGCCCAAGATTGGCGAGTTGGTTCACTGTCGTTTCGACCGTTTTCTCGTCAATGCCCGTCGGCGTGCCGACGGAATCCACCCCGAACACCAGATAGCCGCCGCCCGGCTGATTCGCGAATGCCGACAGATGCTCCGTGAGCCGCTTCTTGTCCGGCGACAGTGCCGCCTTCCAATCCAGATCGTTCAATTCGTGCTTCGGCGGCTCAAGGCTCGCCTTCAGCAACTCCAACGCTTTGGTCATCCAAGCTTTCATCGGGACGTTTTCTACTCAAATAAGAACCCGCTGTAAATGTGAGACTTGCGGCAGGCAGCCGCCAGCCACTCAATTAAAACCGCCCGCCGCCATACTGCAACAGTTTCACTGCAAAGCGAGGTTTCGCCACGCGATGAAATCAAGCCAAGCTCCGCGAACAACCCGATGGCGGGCTGCCCGACAAGCTGGTCTTCGGTGTAGGCGTGCATGACATTAGGTTGCCGGAAGTCCCAATTTATCAAAAAACGCCCGATTGCGTTCTTTGGCAGAATTTACCAATCCGTCGAATGAAATGACTTCGACGTAGGCGTTGCAGTTTTGCTTGTAGCCAAAAAATCCAAGCTTGTCATGCGTCCATTTCAAATCGTGGTGTAAAAGGCATCGATCTTGAAGTTTGGGCGTTATATCTGCGATCACATAACAAAAACCGGGGATGTTTTCAGATGCAGGAATCGGCCTGCCTTGGGCGGTCTGAACTTGTCCCTTCCGAATTCTGTTCAGGTATCCAATGGCCTGTTCAACAGGATCATCAACTTCCCCAGCGTCTGCATCGTTTCTCATTGGACGTTTAATTTCAACAACCACAATTGAAGCCATTGGCAACCTCGCTCCCTCGGCAACAAGAATCGGATTATCAAAAACATTCAAAGCGCAAATATCCGGTTCCTTTGTATCTTCGCTCTTGGTGATCGGCATGGATGCCAGGGTCTTGTCAGAAGCGAGGTAGTTGTGAAACGCAAGGCGCTCATCAACAAGCCAGAGATTGCAACTGTCGAAAAGGACTTCGCTCGACGACTTTTGCATCGGCATGATGAGGCTGTGAATCAAATCCTCGCGGGCGTATTTTCCATTAGGCAGCCGTTTAATAGCCATCTCTAGCAAATCAATGATTACCTTGCGGTGCGAAACGTAGTTCGCAAGGTCAGACATTTTTAAGTCCTCTGCTTTGCTGAGATAATCATCTAGGAGTTTTCGGTATTCCTCGTAGTTGGTCGTTACGCTCGGCGCCATGATGTCATGGCCTTCCGCCAAAAGCTGACTTTCGATTTCAACAAGCTGTTTGTGCAGGGTCAGGTCGAGGTCTTTGTCGCTGATGTCCGGGTCAACATTCAGGTTGCCCTCTGGAATCCGGGACATGATCGGGCGATAACGCGGCGCGCGTTGAGACACAAACCTTTCAACACGCTCTTTAGAGCGGCGCAAATTGTCCGCGACATAGTTGGTCAGATGGGCGGCAGCTTTCTCGATGACAGCAGCACGGATCTGCGGCAGCGTGATTTCTGTTTTTTCAAACATCGCATCCACATTTTCCGAAATATCAAAACCTGTGCGTTCCGGGCGGGCGTATTCATCCAGAAACGAAGAGCTGACATAGCACTCATAAATAAAATCCCCGGAGGAATCTGAAATCCTGCCATGAAGTCCGGGGATTTTGCCCGCCAATTTTTCTTCGGTGACTAGGCGGTTGTCTGCGCAAAAAGCTATCGCATGTGTCGAGAGCGAGTTTGTGCGGAGTTTGACGTGCAGCAACTCAAACAAAGTCCCGTTGATAACGACTTGATCCGGCACTGCCTTTGCGTGCATTTGCTGATCGTAAATGGTGTCCAGCGAAACGTTTTCGCCATCGTCATAAACCATGATTGTAGGCGCTCCGCCTTGCCGAACAAAATACCACAGGCAATGTTCAAAAATGCTTTCTGCGATTGCGTTGAGCGTTTTGAGGGAATGATCCCGATAGCGCGCAGTAAAATCGTCGAGGTGGATGATGGTTTCGCAAGCTCCTCCTATTGCCGCGTCTTTTACCTCCTCTTTGGAAACGCCGGATTTATCAAACTTAAATTTTCTGGTTTTGAACGTGTCGCCATCCGACTTGAAAGTGCTTACCACCTGCACGGAATTAAATGCCTTGAGCCATAGTAAACGTCCGACGCCTCGGCAACCCTTCGTGGCTTTATGGTCAGAGTCTAATGTTTGAAAGGACTCCATATTCTCATCATTAAAACCAACCCCATTGTCTGTGATTTTGAAACCGACAATATCCTCATGGGCATCCGGCCCTCTTTTCTTTTTGGAATCGTTCAATTCAAGCGCGGTCTGCTTTTGCTTTCTCAAAATCTCTATTATTATCTTCCCTTGGTCGGAGGTGATACCGGATTCTTCAATCCCATGAATTGAATTTACAATAGCTTCGAAAACCGGCAGTAACCCGCTGGTGACGGGCAAGGGAGTATTGCGAAGTCGCCCCGCCAGATTGGTTTGCATTTTCATTTCAGTTTTCCTGTATTCTTTTGTGTGATTCGATTTGCCCCGACAGCAGACGCGGCAGCCGCAGGTCGCGCGTCCGGCGGAGTTTTTGGATTTGGCGTTGCATGCGGTCAGTATCTCGTGTTGCGTTTTACCTGGCATTGTTGACCGGCGAAGAGTGGATTCGACACCTCACCCCGGCTCTCTCAGCCCAGAGCTGGGCTTCGAAGTTGAGGCCGGAGTCGTTGGCGGTTTTATGATTATTTTTTTTGGCCATGCGGTGCGGCGAGTGTGCGCGGGAAAATTGTCAGCGTCAATCCGCGTTCACATGTTGCACGCCGCACAAAATAAAAAAGCCGGGATTTTTCAATCCCGGCTTTGTCTGAAAACTCAAAAATTTCTACTAGCGGGAATATTGACGGAGCACGGCCAACAGTTCTGTTTTGGAGGCAATCATGCAGGTAAAATCCTTAAAACGACTGTTTAGGGCAAGTATGTTTTACTTAAATGATGCGTTTAAGCTGTTTTTGTGTTTCTTGGGTCAGATTCGGACGCAACAACGTGACGGGCAGGATTACGTCCTCGTAGTCTGGCATTGCACACTGCACGAAAATAAAAAAGCCGAGATTTTTCAATCCCGGCTTTTTCTGAAAACTAATAAATTCTACCAGCGGAAATGCGCGAAGGCTTTGTTCGCCTGCGCCATCTTATGAACTTCGTCGCGTTTGCGGATGGCATTACCCTGTCCTTGGAATGCTTCCATGATTTCCGCGGCCAATGCTTCCTTCATCGGAATGCCTTTGCGGGCGTCCGCGAAATCCACCAGCCAACGCATGGCCAGCGCGAGCTGCCGATCCGTGGCTACTTCCAGGGGCACCTGGTAGGTCGCCCCGCCGACCCGGCGTGGCTTCACTTCCAAGCGAGGCTTGGCGTTATCGACGGCGCGTTGCAGCACCTCCAGGGGGTTGGCGTTCGGGTTTTTCGCCGCCAGGTCGTCGAAGGCTCCGTAGACGATCCGCTGAGCGACACTTTTCTTGCCGGATTT
>JAYVCM010000312.1:0-4026 GCA_043749955.1 Limisphaerales bacterium
ACATTCGCCGCCTGCAGCTTCGTTTGAAAATTCACGGTCAGGTCGTGGGCTACCGACTTGTCCAAGTCGCCTTGAATCAGCAAGAACGGCGGCAGACCCGGCGCGACATGATTGAGCGGCGACATTTCCGCCAACTGCTTCACCGTCGCCGGGTCGTCCAGCGAAGCGCCGCCCAGAAGTCCTTTCATCGAAGGCCATTTGTCCAAGGTGCCGCGCCGTTGCGCATCCGTCACCAGATCTGTCGGCGGTGCGAACCCGATGATGGCCTGCACTTGCGTGTCTTTTTCCGCCAGCACCGCGGCGAGCGTCACCAGATGTCCGCCCGCAGAATAACCAAGCAGAGCAATGCGATTGGGGTCGCCCTTGAATTCTGACGCGTGCGCCTTCACCCAGCGGATGGCCGTCAGCAAATCGTCGTAGCAAGCCGGCCAGCGGTTCGTCGGCGCGAGCCGGTAATTGATGGTGAACCAGGTGAAGTTCGTCGCCGACGCCGCGAACACCGGCACGATGTCCGCCTCCTTGTCGCCCGCGCTCCAGCCGCCGCCGTGAACGATGAGGACGACGGGAAATTTTCCATCGCCCGACGGAATATGCGCGTCGAGCAATAATTTTTCGCCGCCCGCCTCGCCGTATTCGATGTTCAAACGGCTGGCGGAAAATGCCGGGTTGTAATCGGGACGCCATCCGTCCGCGCCGCCGACAACTTTTTCGACGGTGATGTTTCCCGCCTCGGCCTTGGTCAATTGCCTCGTCCAGCCGGGCCGGTTCGTCTCGCTGGCGCCGTCACCGTAGCTGCCGAATTCGGCGTAGCGCGTTTTGCCCGCGTCGGCTTTTCCCCAGGCGTCCCAGCCTTGCGGACGGACGGCCTCGGACATTTCACAGTTCAAATAAATCGTGCTGGCGTAAATCCGCCACGGGCGTCCAAGAAAAGTTTTCACGCCCGGCTCGCCGGTGATTTTGCAATTGGAAAAAACATAACCGAACGGCTCGTCATACGGCGTGGAAGCGGCGGCGATGTATCCGTTCCCGGCGCAATGGATGCGGCATTTCTCGAACCACGCGGTCGCGCCGCCGAAAATAAAATCCGTCGCGCCCGTGATGTCGCAATTCTCAAAATACTGCCGGCCACGGTTGAGGAAGATCGTGTCCTGCCAGCCGAGGAACCGGCAGTTGCGGAACGCCGCGCGGTCGCCGTCCACGCGGATCGCCAGCGCCTGCCCGACCGCGCCGGCGGAATTTTCAAACGTGAGGTTCTCGGCGGAAAAATCATCCGCATCAATCGTCGCGGTCGGCGTGCGGAACGTGCCGATGGTTTTGCCGTCGTAATTGGTGAGGTTGCCGTTGAGGTTGAAGGAGAGAACCGTGTTTGTCGCATTGTCGCCGACGAGCTTGAAAAATCTTTTCTCTCGCTGGATGTAAATCAGCTCCTTGTAAACGCCAGGCGCGATGTGGATGACGACGGGATTTTCGCGGCTGCCTGCCGGCACGGACATGATGGCGGACTGGACGGAAGAAAACTTTGCCGAGCCATCGGCGGCGACGAAGAGGTTGGTTTGGGCAAATGCTGTTACCGTGAAAAAAATGAGCGCGGCGGAAATAATCTTTGGCTTCATGCGCCAAGGTTAAAACAAACCGGCAGCGGGAACCACCGGGAAGTTTTTGAATTCGTGCAAAGCGCCCGATGGTTTGGGCATCCGGCCCGCGCCGTCAAGGAACGGTGGACCACGGATTGCTGATGGGGGTGTAGCCGTTGTGCCAGACGACGTTTTTGATGTTCTGCAGTTTCAGGTAGCTGGCGTGACCGTCGGCGAAGCCCATGTTGATGGCGCCGGGGACGGGCTGGTTGGCGGCGGAGTGAAACGGCTTCACCGGATGCCGCGCGAGGCTGCAGCGGCCCAGCGGCGTGGTGCGGTCGCCGACGGCGAGGTCGGTGGCGAGCATGTCGGTGTTGTGAACCCAGTTGTCCGGCCAGATGGCGTCGAAGAAGGCGGGGGTGTCGGAGGGCTTGGTGATGGCGGATTCTTTTTGGAAAAATTTGGACGAGTCGGAGGCCGAAACCCAGAGGGCGATGTCGCCGGTGGGATCCCATTGGTAGAGCCAGCCGTTGAGGGAATAGCTGCCGAGGTTGAGCAGGGGATCCGGGTTGGCGCCCCAGCGCCACGGGGTTTTGGCCGTGCCTTCGGTGGTGGTGGAGACGCCTTTGTCGTTTGCAGCGGGACAGAGGCGGATTTTGGCGACGTTGGCCTGGTAGGCGATCAGCTCCTGCATCCACAGCGCAGAGGTGGACTGATAGCGCACGGTCCGGCCAGTCTCCTGCTGATACATGAAATAGGTCAGGGTCATTTGTTTGAGGTTGCTGACGCAGTTGATGCTGATGGCCTTTTGCTTGGCGCTGGACAACGCGGGCAGCAGCATCGCCGCCAGGATGGCAATGATGGCGATGACCACGAGCAGTTCAATCAAGGTGAACGCGCGACGAGCGGAGCGGAGGCGGGCTGGTTTCATAGGGCTTGACCTACTTGAACATGGTTTCCGGAATCTGGCTATCCCCAGTTATGGTGATGAGCCGGTGATGTGGTCGGCGGCAGATTGATCTATTGAGGCGCGTGCAATGGAGTGGCGGAGCGCGGCTGTGTCGGAGGCCAGCCGCCGCAGCTTCGCAACGAGTGGTCGCGGGAATGAACCGGATGCCGCCGGGCCGTTCCATGTGCTGCGGCTGGTCGAGGACGACACAGCCGCGCTCCGCTTTGGCTGCGTTCGGGGCCAGGGTCAAGATGCGCCCCTCGTTTGCGATTCTCAATAATTACCGATTTCCATCCGGCCGTTGCTTGGTTAAACTTTGCCATGATCCGCTGCACATTGTTCTCCCCGCTTTCAAATCATTTCATTGTGGCCATCGCGGCGTTGACCTTGCCGATCATGGCCGCTGCCGAAGAAACCAATTTGCCTGCCGTCATCGTCAACACGGCGAGCGAGCCGGTGGCGGAGGGGAAATTCCAACCGACGTGGGAATCGCTCCAGCAGTATCGCTGCCCGGATTGGTTCCGCGACGCGAAGTTCGGCATCTGGGCGCATTGGGGGCCGCAATGCCAGCCGGAGGACGGCGACTGGTATGCACGGAACATGTATTTTCCCGGCAACGGCCAGTATAAATTTCACACGAACCACTACGGCTCGCCGCTGGAATTCGGCTTCAAGGATGTCATCCACGAATGGCACGCGCAAAATTGGAACCCGGAGAAACTCATGGCGCTCTACCAGCGCGCCGGGGCGCAATACTTTTTCGCGCTGGCCAACCACCACGACAATTTTGACAACTGGGATTCCAAATACCAGCCGTGGAACGCCGTCGCGGTCGGGCCGAAGAAAGATTTGATCGGCGGCTGGGCGGCGGCGGCGCGCAAAAATGGAATGCGCTTTGGCGTGAGCGTTCACGCCTCGCACGCGTGGTCGTGGTATGAGCCGGCGCAAAAATACGACGGCAAGCTGACGAAGGCCGATGGCGCAGGCAAATGGTGGGATGGTCTCGACCCGCAGGAACTGTATGCGCAGAGCCACGCGCCCGGTAAAAAACTGGAATGGCACTGGGACGCCAGCAAGGGCAGCAGCCTTCCCGACCAGGCTTACTGCGACAAGTTTTACAACCGCACCGCCGACCTCATCAACAAGTATAAACCAGACCTGATTTATTTTGACGACACCGCGCTGCCGTTGTGGCCGGTGAGCGACGCGGGCTTGAAGATCGCCGCGCATTTTTACAACCGCAACAACCAGCTTCACGGCGCGCAGGACGACGGCGTGCTGTTCGGAAAAATTCTCACGCCCGAACAACAGCAGTGCATGGTGTGGGACATTGAGCGCGGCCAGGCGAACGACATCGAGCCATATCCGTGGCAGACGGACACCTGCATCGGCGACTGGCATTATCAGCGCGCCCGCTTTGAGAAACACAGCTACAAGTCCACCAAGACCGTCATCCAGACCCTCTGCGACATCGTGAGCAAAAATGGAAATCTGTTGCTCAAC
>JAYVCM010000313.1:0-6991 GCA_043749955.1 Limisphaerales bacterium
TTTCAGCAGCGGGCGCTTGATTCCAAAAATATACGTCTGGGTCAGCACCAAAATCGGGAGGCACCAGAGCGTGCCCAGCAGATGCCACCAGCGCAGCGCGCCGCGCGGCGGATCGCGCCACAACAGCAGATCCATGCACGCCGGCGTGATAATGAGCGTCGCGGCGAAGGTGCTGACCATGCCCAGCAAAACCGTCGTGCCCATCGAAAACAAAACCGGATGCTGCGCGAACACCAGCACGGCGAAACCAAAAATGGTCGTCCCCGCCGAAATCAAAACCGACGCGCTCGTCGGCGCGAGGCGCGCGGGATGGCCGCGCCACACGTCCAGTTTGCTCGTCGCGAGAAACACGCTGTAATCCTCGCCCATGCCGATGACGAAGATGACGAACACGCAGTTCATCACGTTGATCGGCAGGCCGAACAATCCCATCAGGCCGAGCGTCCACAGCAGCCCGATGCCGATGGGCAGCAGCGTGGCGATGACCAGCTCCACCGAGGCGAGCGAGAGATAGACGATCACGCCGACGGCGACGGCCGTCCAAAACGCGAAGTGCCCCATGCCGTTTTTCGCGAGTTCGGCGATGTGGTCGGCGAAATTTTTCTGGTCAATCAGGATGAATCCCGGCAGCGCGTCGCGCAATTTTCCCGCCTGCGAACGGTCGGCGAGCTTGATGAGCGTGCTGATGGCGATGTCGTTCGTGCCGGTGGCGACGCGTTCATTCACCGCCTGTTCCAACGGTGTGCCGCGAAATCTCTCGAGCGTCACGGGCACCGGCGCGGCCTCGACGGTGCGCCAGAATTCGGCGAAGGCGTCCGGGCGAAAACCGAGTTCACCGCCGAGCGACTGTAGTGTCTGGCGCAGATTTTCCTTCCGTTCCGGCGTCCAGAATTTTTGCCAGCGCTGGAAATTTTCCGACTGCGCGGCGGGGGCTGGGCAGACGGCGGCGAGCGAGTAGATGCCGGTGACGTTGGTCTGGTGCGACAGGATTTCCGCCGCCTTGTCGTTTTGCGCGAGCGCGTCGTCCGCAGTTTTTCCGCGCGCGATGATCAACGTCATCCCCAGCGCGTCGCCCCAGGTGTCGCTGATCAGCTTGTCGTCGTCGCGCGTGGCTTCGGTGATGCCGTTGAGCTTGGCGATGTCGCCTTCGAAGCGCAGTTTTTTCACGCCGAAACCCGCCACGATGGTCAGCACTACCACGCCAATCAGCAGCAGCGGACGTTTCTGTTTTTGCCAGACGTGAAAATGATCCATCCAGCCGGTGAAGCGCAGCGGCGGAATTTCTGGTCGGCCAAGAGATGTCGGGACGGAGGCGGCGGGAGTGCCGTCGTCACCCGGTTGCGTCGGGAGCGTCGCAGCTACGATCTGTTTTTGTTTTGGCAGCGGGACGATGAGCGGCAAAACCAGCAGCGCGAACGCCGCCGAGGTCAGCACGCCGACCGCGCCGAAGAGGCCGAGCTGCTGGTAGCCGCGCATCGGCGAGCACGCCAGCACGATGAACGCGGCGATGATCGTCAGGGCACCGATGAACGTCGGCGCGACGAGCCGCCCGACGATTTTGCCGGCGTTGTCGCGGTTGGTCGCCGCGTTGTCGAGGTGATAGACCACGTAGATGCCGTAGTCCACCGTGATGCCGAGCGCCATGCTCGCGAGGCCGATGGCGATGGCCGAGAGATGTTCATCCACCAGCGCCAGCACCGCGCCCGCGACAATCGTGCCGAACAGCGACGGCAGAAACGTCACCACCGCCAGCCACCGCCGCCGATACGCGCTGAAACACAGCACGAACATCGCGGCGAACGCGAGGGCGAAACAGCGGATCGAATCGCGCCAGATGAGCGTGGCGTTGTCGTGCGACATCCGGTGGCCGCCGGTGATGGCGACATGGACGCCGGGGAAATTTTTTTCAACCGCGTGGGCCACGCGCAACATTTCGGCCACCAGCACGGCGCCCTGCTTGGAATCCGACGAGGGAAAATTTGGTTCGGCCATCAGCAAAACGTGTCGTCCGTCGCTGCTGGTCAATCGGCCGTCCTCGACGTGCGCGCCGCCAAAACCCGTTTGCAGCGGCAGCACCTTGGCGACCACCAGCGCGCTCATGCCGACGGGGTCGGCGGCGATGACATCCTTGAGAACCATGCCCTCCGGCCCGGCCAGCTTGCGGCGGATGGTGGTGAGATATTCGCGGACGGAATTTGTTTCTAGTTTGGGCGCGAGCAACTGGGCGTCGGCGTCGGTGAAAAGATTCGGCAGCGCGCCGGTCAAAAAACGGACGACGGTTTGCTGGTGGCCGAACTCGATGCGGTAGGTGAACCGCGCAAAGGTGGCGTTGGTGGCCAGGCGGTCGTAAAATTCATCGGCGGCGCGGCCCAGCGTCCCGGGGTCGTCGCGGTTGATGCCCACGTCAAAAAACGCGCGGTCAATCTGGCGGAATTTTTTGAGCGTGTATTTGTAATCGTCAACGATCTGGTCGTTATCCGGCAGGATGCCGAGAATGTCCTCCTCCAGCCCGATGCGCGAGGAGATGGCAAGGCAGCCGGCGGCGAACAGCACGACCGCAAAAAACACCGCGCGCCGGTGCGCGGCGAGCCACAGGTAAATTCGCGGATATAATTCAGATTTCATCGTCGCCGAGATCTGGTTGTAAATGCGAACTCGTCCATGGTCACCTTGGTCTCATTAACACCGGGCTTCAGCCCGGTGTTCGCCGCCGCAAAATAATTCCCAACCGTTTCAACGGTTTTTATTGGGAATCGAAAAACAGAATGACGGAAGTCTGGCGCGATCGGAGCGCGGCGTTCACGCCTTGTCATCACCCACAAGTCAGTGACGCCGCCGCCGGACGAATCCCAAAGGGATTCCGGCCCAGAGCCCAGGGTTGCGAGGGACGAGCTGCCCTGGGTGAACGCGCCCGGCCGTTTCCCAACCCCAACGGGGTTGCGACCTTTCCGACGTCGCCCCAGCCGCAACCCCGTTGGGGTTGGGCGGATTGGCTGCGATTGACCCAGGGTAGCTCGTCCCTCGCAACCCTGGGCTGGAGGACACAATCCCTTTGGGATTGAAAAACCGCAGGCGGACTTGTGGGTAATGACAAGGCGTGAACGCCGCGCTTCATCACTCCATTGCACGAGCCTCAATAGAAACGGGCCGAAGCCGTTAAAACGGCTGGCGCGTCGGAAGGGGATGCGTTCACCGGGCTGAAGCCCGGTGTTAATGAGCGGCCGGCACGTTGGATTTTTTTTCATGCGACGCGCCTTTTCTGAAACAGCCGCGCCACCGTGTAGGCGATGATCGTTCCGGCCACCGCGACGACGGTGGCGAGCACCGTGCTGCCGACCAGACATTGCCAGAGGTATTCAGTGATCTGGCCGGCCGTCGGCGTGGGCGGCGGAAATTTCATCACCTCGCCCGTGAACATCCAGTGGCCGATGACCAGCCCCAGCCCGATGATGAACGGCGCCACCGGCGGGATGGAAATGTTGCTCGCCACGAGCGCGATGGCCTTGTTCAGCCGCAGCCAGTGGGCGACGACCGCGACGGTGGCCATCTGGATTCCCCACAGCGGCACGATGCCGAAAAACAATCCCAGCCCCACCGCCAGCGACATCCGCAGCGGGTCGTGCGCGTGCTCGGTAAAAAATTCGTGCAGCGTCGTCCGCAGCGGATATTTTTTTCCGAACGACCACGCCACGCGCAGCGTGCGCGGCACAAACCACGATTGCAGCACCAGCCCGATGTTCATGAACGTGATGTGCGCGAGGTCATGCACGGGCCGGAAGTGCGAGAGCCGGATCTGGTCGGGCGCGTAGGAACACTTCACCGGCACGGCCACGATGGGCGTGCCGACCCACGATGAACGCACCATGAATTCAAGTTCAAACGCGTAGCGGCTCGACTTGGTCTTGAGCAGTCGCGTCAATGCCAGTGGATAACAACGGAAGCCACATTGCGTGTCGCCGAGTCGCACGCCGGTTTCGATGCGAAACCAAAAAGTGGAGACGGCGTTGGACCGGCGGCGATGCGTCGGACAGCCGGCGGCAAAAAAATCCCGCACGCCGACCGCCATCGCACCGGGCTGCGCTTCGGCCACGGCGAGAAATTTTGGCAGATCCTCGGCGAAATGCTGGCCGTCCGCGTCCATCGTGATCGCGTGCGTGAAGCCGAGTTCATTGGCGTGCTGAAAACCCGCGAGCAACGCCGCGCCCTTGCCGGAATTTTTTTCCAGCCGGAAGATGGTGCAACCGGGCAATGCTGGAACCGGCGGCGTGGAACCGTCATCCACCACCAGCACCGGGCAGAATTTTTGCGCCGCCAGCGCGACGGCGGCGACGGTCGCCGGGTGGTCGAAGCAGGGAATGATGATGCAGGGTTTCATGCTTGGGAGCGCTGGCGTCCCGCCGGCGAGTTTCTTGATTCCCATCCCGACGACTCGCCGGCGGGACGCCGGCGCTCCCAGGAAGATGCCATTTTCAGGTTGCTCATGATTTTATCCCTTGAGTTGGCTTGCCGGAATTTTCACGCAAATCCACAAAGGTTCTCCGCTTCCGCGCCTGCGCCGGCATTTGCAGCGCCTCGATTTCCTCGCACGTGGCGTGGCGGATTTTTGGTGAAATTTTTGAGCGCGCCTGGACGGCCTCACGCAAATTTTTCACGGACACGCCGCCGTGAAACAAAATTTCCACCGCGTCCGACAATTCATTTTCCGCGCGGGCGACCACGACGAACGAATCCACGGCCTTGGTTTCCTCCAGCACCGCCTGCAGCGTCGAGGGGAACAGCGACGTGCCCCTGAATTTCAGCTTTTGATTTTTGCGCCCAAGAATCGGCCCGAGGCGCGGCGTGATCCGGCCACATTTGCACTTCGCCGAGAACATCGCCGCGCAATCGCCGGTGCGATAGCGGATGAGCGGCATCGCCTCCACACCGAACGTCGTCGCCACGACCTCGCCGATTTCACCGTCGGGCAAAATGTTTCCGGCGTCGTCGAGGATTTCCAGATGCAACTGTTCGTCGTGGAGATGCCCGCCCTTGCCGGCAGCACACTCGCACAGTGAATTCGCCAGCTCCGTCACGCCGTAGGTCGAATAGACCTTCGCGCCCCACGCGGCTTCAATCGCGCGGCCCGACGCGTTCAATGCGAACGCGAAGTCGCGGATCGGTTCGCCGATGCACACGGCTTTTCTCACGGAACAGTTTGGAAGGTCAACCTTTGTTTCGCGCGCCTTGTCCGCGATGACGCGCAGAAATGATGGCACGGCGACGATGGCCGTTGGCTGGAGGCGTTCGATCATTTCGAGCACGAGCAGCGAGGACGACGCGCCGACGCGCACGACGGTGCAGCCGAGTTCGCGCAGGCCCTGCCAATACGCGAGGCCGGCGATGAAGCAGCGGTCCAGCGCGACGGCCACCAGCACGGTGTCGCGCGGCGTGAGGCCGGCGCACGCGAAGGAAAGTTTTTCATTCAGCGCCAGCCGCTTCACGTCGTTGGCCGTCAGCATCCACAAGAGCGGTTTGCCGGTGGTGCCGCTGGTGGTGACGATTTCGGCGATTTGATTTTTTGGGACGCAGAGGAAATCCGGATTGCGTTTGGACAAAACGGTTTTGTCCACGGTTGGCAGTTCTTGCAGCGAAGGCACGCCCTTGCGGCCGCGAAATTGTTCGCGGTAAAAGGGCGAATTTTTTTTCGCGTAACGAAAAGTTTCCGGCCAGTGTGTTGCCAACGCCAACGACATTTTGGTGAGTCTAAAGAAACGCCGGCGCGTTGGCCAGCCGCCGATTTGCCGGGAGGCGGCATTTGGTTTGGAGTTCCGCCGTTAGGCGGCCTGGGCTGGTGCTGCTGCTGGACCGCCTAAAGGCGGAACTCCAAACGGGGGCAGTCTCAATATGCGTCCCAGCGGCATGGTTCGACCTTTGGCCGGAACGCCGAGCACCGTCTCGGCTCGATGAGGGGCTGCTCGCAACTTGCCGAGACGGTGCTCGGCGTTCCGCTTTCGTTGGCCTGTCCCGCCAACATTTGCCCGTCACGGATTCAGCAGCCGAGTGCGCAGGGCCATGGCGAACTGCGCCGCCTCGTTTTCATCCAGCGTCTCGGCGAGGTGCGCGACGGTGACGCGCAGTTCACCGCGAAACTGGTAGAAGATCACGCCGAGGCCCGGCAATTCCGGCACGGCGGCGTTGTGGGTGAAGTCCTCGATGGCCGCGCCGAGGAACGTGGTGACCAGCGGGCTGACGGCGGCGGTGTTGCCGTAGAACAGCGAGCAGATTTCGCCCTTCAAGCCATGCCGCATGAACGCCATGTAGGCCGGGCGCGGCACCACGCGCAAAAAATCCGTGAAGAACGCGCAGCCATCCACGATGCCTTCGCGCAGGGCGTGCGCCGTCTGGTTTTTGAGCGCGGCGACGGCGGTGGCGACGGATTCCAAATGGACGGGCAGAAGCTGGAGCAGCAGCGAGCTGATTTGGTTGCTGAAGAGCGGCTCGACGTTGCCTTTGGGCCGCACCCCGACCGGCACGGGCAGCACGAAACTCGGGCTGGGGCAGCCGAGTTGTTCCTGAAATTTTTTCAGTTCGAGGATGGCGACGGCGGCGTGGTATTGCGCCTCGCCGAACACGCCGGCCAGTTTCGTGGCGTGGGCGCGAACCTGTGCGGACTCGACGGCGGAAAATTTTTCCACGCGGAACAACTGGTGTTTCGGAGCACTGGCATGACGCCGGCCCAGCGAACGCGGCGCGACGTTGCGGAACTCATGGTAGGCGCGGAGATTTTTCCAGGTGCCCTGGAGCCGCGTCTTCAGCGGCAACTGCGGTTTTTTCAGCGGAATAAATTCTGAGGCGGGCGGCGGCAAATCCTCGCGGCCCGCGACGGCCACGAAATGTTCCGCGCTGTGCGCGTCCATCAGCGCGTGCGCCCAGGTGAAGATGACGTGCATCCGTCCGCCGGCGACTTCGATGAGATCGAAGCGCGCAAGTTCGCCGCGCGCCACGTCCAGCG
>JAYVCM010000314.1:0-7772 GCA_043749955.1 Limisphaerales bacterium
CAGGCAAGATGCCTGTGCCACTACGTTTCCGCCGCCGCCGTCGGCACCTTCCAATCCGCATTTCGAGTTCTGAATCAATGAACTGTTTTTCTTTGGGAAATGGTTATTTTCCCGCGACCACCAACGGTGCGGCATCGTCACGACACAAAGATTTCCACGCGAACAGGCCGGTGAGCAGCGCCACGCCGCCGCAGATGAGGTAGGGCAGTTTCATGTTCACGAAAAAAAGCGTGCTGGCAAAAATCGGGCCGATCATCCGCGCGAGGCTGCCGAAACTTTGCGCGACGCCGAGGTTCGCACCCTGTTCGTCCGCCGAAGATTTCAGCGAAATCATCCCGAACACCGGCGGGCGGTTCAAGCCGGAGCCAATGGCAAGCAGCGCGAGGACGACCAGCAGCGCGGGCATGTTGGTCGCAAAGGGCAGCGCGAACAGGCTGACGGCGTAAATCAGGAGGCTGATGAAAATCAATTTTGGTTCGCCGAATTTTGTGACGAGCCGCCCGATGACGCCGCCCTGCAAAATAGCCGAGATGAGTCCGCAGTAGGTGAACAGATAACCGACGCGATGGTCTTGTCCCTTTGCGCCGAAGCCGAAGGCGTGTTTCGCCAGCAGCGGGAAGGTGGATTCAAAACAGGTGAAGCAGAACGTTGCGAAGAAAAAAATCAGGATGAGCAGGCCAAGCTTGGGCTGCGCGAGCGTGTGCGACCACTGGTTGAGTTTTGGGCGCGGTGCGACGGGCGCGGAACTCGGCTGGCGGCTTTCACCGAGAATAAAAAATCCAAGAATAAAGTTTCCCGCGCAGAAACACGCGGCGACCCAGCCCGGGCCCTGCCGTCCGAACAGATCCACACTGAATGCGCCAATGGCCGGGCCAAAAATGAATCCAAGGCCGAACGCCATGCCAATCAGGCCCATGCGGGCGGAGCGTTTTTCCGGCGGCGAAATGTCCGCGATGTAGGCGGACGCGACGGACAAATTCGCGCCGCAGATGCCGGCGAAAATCCGCGAGATGAGAATCCACACCAAGCCGGTGGTGCCACCCAGGCCGCAGGCGATGGCGAAGAGCGCGTAGGAACCCGCCGCGCCGAGATTGCTGATGAGCATGACGGGACGGCGTCCGATGCGGTCGGACAATTTTCCCCACGCTGGTGCGAAGAGAAACTGCATCGCGGAGAACGAGGCGATGATGCCGCCGATGATCCAGCCTTTGGCGGTGAAGTCGGGCCGGAAATTATCTTCCGCATAACCGGGCAGCAGCGGCAGCACGATGCCGAAGCCGATGAGGTCAATGAAGACCGAGAGGAAAATGACGAGGATGGAGGGCTTGCGTTTCATGTTCAAATAAACTGGGTGAGTCTAGCCACGAAAACCCGCGAGTCAAATTTGTTAGCCGCAGACAAACGCAAAACATGCGAAGTAATTGTGAATGACTTGTGCATATTGCCAACAACTTTAATTTGCTGAATCCAAGAAGCTTTTGGAAAATTGAGATGCAGGCCGAGTTGTTTTAGTGTCAGTCAATTGATCGAGGTCCAAACTCAATCATGCTGTCGAGGCAACTGATGTTAAACTGGCGGCTTCCAACACCGCCCTCGGCCTGCATTCTTTTTTTACTTTCCCAGACAGATCTGAAATTCTCAATGGAAACTTATTGGAAAAATGCTCACAACGAGACATCTTTTCCAAAATTTGTGAAGAACCTGTCATTAAATTCTAACAAGTCCGTTTTGCCCCAAGAAACTTTTCAGACTTTCATTGCGCCATGATTGACTCAGTTTCTGAACACGCCGGGGCCGGCCCGGATTTTAAGAAGGCCCGGCGGCAGAAAACCCTTTCGCAGCGCGGCGCGGCCACGCTGGACCGGCTGCCGCCAAATTCGCCGGAGGCGGAGATGGGCGTGCTGGGCTGCGTGCTGATTTCACCGAACGAATGTCTGGGCGAATGCGTGGAGAAACTAAAGGACGATGGCAAGGAGGCGTTTTACGATCTGCGGCACCAGACGATTTACGAGACGCTGGCGGACATGTTCAATTCGCGCGCGCCGATTGATCTGATCACGGTGCAGCAGAATTTGAAGGACCGGCAGTTGCTGGAACAGGTCGGCGGCATCGCGTATCTGTCGCAATTGCAAGATTCGGTGCCGAGCGCGGCGAACCTTGCTTACTACCTTGAAATCGTCCGGGAAAAATATCTTCTGCGGAAGATGATCCAGACGTGTTCCGGCGTGGTCGGGCGCATTTACGATTACGAGGGCGAGGTGGACACGCTGCTCGACGAGGTGGAGAAGGAAGTCCTGCGCGTGAACGAGTCGCGCGTGCAGGGGAACGTTCAGGGCGTGAAGGAACTGGTGAACCACGCGATCGGAACCATCGAACATTTCTTCAACCGCAAGGGCGAGCTGAGCGGCATCGCCTCGGGTTTTCCCGATCTGGACAAGATGACGGATGGATTTCACGGCGGCGAGATGATCGTGATCGCGGCCAGGCCAAGCATGGGAAAAACGTCGCTCGCTATGAATATTGCAGAGCACGTCGCGCTGGAATTGAAACTGCCGGTGGGCGTGTTCAGCCTGGAAATGAGCGCGGAGTCGCTGGTGCTGCGCATGATGTGTTCCATCGCGCGCGTGAATCTGCGGAGCATCCGCGACGGGTTCATGAGCGAATCGGATTTTCCGAAGCTGACGACGGCGGCGGGGCGGTTGTCGGGGTCGAAATTGTTCATTGATGCGACGGCGGGGCTTTCCATTTTGCAGTTGCGGGCGCGGGCGCGGCGGCTGCATCAGCAGCATGGCATCAAGCTGTTTGTCGTTGACTATTTGCAGCTACTTCATTCTACTGCGCGGCGTTCGCAGGAGAACCGGCAGCAGGAAATCGCGGAGATTTCGAGCGGCATCAAGGCGCTGGCGAAAGAGTTGAACGTGCCGGTGATCGTGCTGGCGCAGCTCAACCGCGACATTGAGAAGGAAAAAAACCGGAAGCCGCGCATGAGCGATTTGCGCGAGTCGGGTTCGATTGAGCAGGACGCGGACTTGGTGGGGCTGCTTTACAAGCCGAACGCGGGCGACGATGAGGACAACGCGGCGGCGGAAGAAAGCGACGGCCTGGCGGTGAACCTGGTCATCGCCAAGCAGCGCAACGGCCCGACGGGCGATGTGAGCCTGACGTTCCTGAAAACTTATACACGATTTGAAAGCGCGGCCAAATTCAGCAATGACGATGTGCCGGACGGACGTTAAAAAATGAAATCCATCATCAGACCTATCGGAGTTTCCATGCTGCTGGGCTGCGCGACCGCCGCGCTGGCGCAGACGGCGGGACCAAAAATTGACCGCGTGGACGTCAAGTTCATCGGGCCGGCGTCGGTCAGCGAGGACTTCATCCGCGCGAACATCAAGCTCAAGCCCGGCACGACCTACCTGGCGGGCCTCACGCAGGACGACGTGCATTCCCTTTACGGCACGGGGCAGTTTTACAACATCCGCGTCTCGGTGGATCCGGCGGGCGACGGCGTGGTGCTGACCTACCTCATCCAGGTCCGCCCGCGCGTCACCGACATCAAGATCGAGGGGAACAAAAAACTTTCCGATTCCAAGCTGAAGAAAAAAATCACCGTCAAGGCGGGCGAGCCGCTGGACGAGCAGAAGCTCTTCGCCAACGTCCAGGAGATCAAAAAGGTCTATGAGAAGAACGGCCTCTCGGAGACGAAGGTGAAATACATCCTGAACATCGAGGAGGTCAGCGGCCACGGCACGGTGATTTTTCACGTGGAGGAAAGCCCCAAGGTCAAGATCACGAACGTCGAGTTCCCGAACGCCAAGGCGTTCTCTGAAAAAAAACTGCGCAAAGAGGTCAAGCTCAAGCGGCGCTGGATGTTTTCCTGGCTCACGGGCAGCGGTTTTTTCAAGCAGGACGAATTCGACGGCGACCGCGGGCTGCTGGAAGATTTTTACCGCAACCACGGCTATCTGGATTTTGCCGTCACCAAGGTGGACCTTCTGCACCCCACGCCGAACACGCTCGACGTGAAGTATGACGTGTTTGAAGGCCGGCAATACAAGGTCGGCTCCGTCAAGATCACCGGCGCGAAAATTTTCTCCGATGCGGAAATCGCCAAGGGGCTGCGCGACATCCATGACTTCCAGCATCTCAAGAGCAAGCTCGGAACGAACAGCCTGCCGATGGACGTGGGCGACACGTTCACGCCCGACGGGTTGAGCAAGGACACCGAGGCGGTGCAGGATTTTTACGGCAGCCGGGGTTACATCGAAATTTCCCAAGGCCAGGCGCTGCGCGTGTTGCGCGTGGCGAACTTGGAACAGGGCACGATGGACCTGGAGTATCAGATTGAAGAAACCCAGAAATCTTACGTCCAGAAAATCGAAATCCGCGGCAACCTCAAGACCAAGGACAAGGTCATCCGCCGCGAACTGGCGATCTCGCCCGGCGACGTGCTCGACATGGTGCGCGTCAAGATCAGCAAGCAGCGGCTCGAAGGGCTGCAATACTTTGGCAAGGTGCAGCTTGATCCCGAGCCGACCGACCCGGCCATCGTCGGCAAGAAAAATCTCATCGTCAACGTCGAGGAGCAGAACACCGGCAACTTCAGCATCGGCGCGGGCTTCAGTTCCGTGGACGCGCTCGTCGGCTATGCGGAGGTCACGCAGGGAAATTTTGATTTGTTTCACCCGCCGTCTTTCACCGGCGCCGGCCAGAAAATCCGCCTGCGCGTCCAGCTCGGCACGCAGCGCCAGGACTACGAACTTTCCTTCGTCGAACCGTGGTTCCTCAACCGCAAGCTCTCGCTGGGCGTGGACCTTTACCGGCACAGCCTGAGTTTTGAAAGCCCGAACAACATTTATGACGAGACCCGCACCGGCGCGCGCGTCAGCCTCACCCGCGCCCTCGGCAGCGACTTCCTCATCGGCAGCGTGAGCTACACGCTGGAAAACGTGGACATCTCGTTGAACGACGGCTGGCATGACGTGCTGCACACGGTGCCCGTGGCCACGCCCAGAAACGTCCCGCAGGCCATCCTGAATGAAAACGGCAGCCAGCTTTACCAGCGGTTCGGCACGTCGCTGGCCTACGACACGCGCAACAGCTCGCAGCTCCCGAACCACGGGCAGCGCTCGGAAATCACCGCGCAGTTCAATGCGGGGGACAAGACCTATTACAAAATCGAGCTGCACTCGTCCTGGTTTTTCCCCGGCCTGATGAAGGGCCACGTGCTCGAAGTCGGCGGCCGCGGCGGCATCGCCGACGGACTTTCCGGCGGCGACGTGCCGTTCTACGACCGGTATTATCTCGGCGGCCTCTACTCGCTGCGCGGTTTCAAATTCCGCAACATTTCCCCGCGCGAGGCGTTTGATGCATCCGCTCCCGGCGTCTCGCTGGAACCCGTCGGCGGCGACAGCTACTGGTTCGGTTCGATGGAATACAGCGTGCCGATTTTTGAAAAAGATGGCGGGGCCAGCCTGCGTGTGGCGCTGTTCTACGACATCGGCGCGGTGGAAGCCTCGCCGTATTCCTTCGGCACGAGCTACAGCGACAACTGGGGCTTCGGCCTGCGTCTGAACATCCCGCGCCTCGGCCCGTTGCGCCTCGACTACGGCATCCCCATCACCCACGACATTTACAACGGCTCCAGCGGCCAGTTCCAATTCGGGGTCGGCTACACGCGTGAATTTTAAGATGAACCAATCCTTGAAAAAATATTTCGGCGGCGGTCTGGTCCTTGCCCTCACGGCGTTCGCCGCCACGGCGCAGACCGCGAACCTCGGCCGCCTGCCGCTCTGGTTTGAAGCCGGGCAGGGGAACCAGTTCATCGCGCGCGGCCAAGGCTCGGAATTTTTGGTCACGCCCGCCGGGACGGAAATCCGCCTCCGCAAATCCGCTGGCCAGGCCACGGCCGCCCGGATGCAGTTCGTCGGTGCGGACGCCTCGGCGAAAATTTCCGCCGAGTCCGAGCTGGCCGGAAAAATCAACCGGCTCATCGGCAACGACCCCGCGCTCTGGCAGGTGGGCAGGCCGACGTTTGCGAAAGTCCGCGTGGAAAATATTTATCCCGGCGTCAACGTGGTCTTCTACGGCAACCAGCAAAAACTGGAATACGATTTCAACCTCGCGGCGGGCGTGAACCCGGACACCATCACCATCCGCTTCGACGGCGCGGAAAACATTTCCGTGAATCCGCAGGGCGAGCTGTCGGTCAAGCTGGACGGCGGCGAAATGCTCCAGCACCCGCCGGTCGCGTATCAAATTGCCGGTGGCGTGCGCCGCGAAATCCCGGCCGGCTATAAAATTATGGACGCGCACACGGTCGCGTTCGCGCTCGGAAATTTCGACCGCCGTCTCCCGCTGGTGATTGACCCGGTTTTGAGCTTTTCGACTTATTTTGGCGGCACGGCGGGCGACCTGCCGCACGCCGTGGCGGTGGATGGCAACGGTTTTATTTACATCGCCGGCGAAACGCTTTCCTCCGCTCTTGGCACCAGCGGCGCGTTTCAACCCGCCATTGCCGGCGGCACGCTGACGGGCGATGCCTTCGTCGCCAAGCTGGACAACGCGGGAATGAACCTCATCTATTTCACCTATCTCGGCGGCAACGCCAGCGAGGTCGCCCTCGGCCTGGCCGTGGATGCCGCCGGCAACGCCTACGTGACGGGCTACACAGAGTCGCCCAATTTTCCGACCAGCCACGCCTTGTTCAGTCAGATTGCCGGCCAGATCATTCAACAAACCGGTTTTTATCCGGTGGACGCCTTCGTCGCGGAACTGAACCCGAACGGCTCGGGGCTGGTGTATTCCACGTTTCTCGGCGGCAACCAGGCGGACATCGGCACGGCCATCACGGTGGACACCAACACGCGCGCGGTTTTTCTGACCGGCTACACTTACTCCACAAATTTTCCGTTCACCGCCGGCGCGCTGCAAAAAAAACTGGCCTGCACCAACTCGCTCTACATCAACGCCAATGCGTTCATTGCGAAAATCGCGGCGGGCGGGACGAACCTGAATTATTCCTCCTTCCTGGGCGGCACGAATTTTGACCAGGGCACCGGCATTGCGCTTGACGCCGCCAAAAACATCTACGTCTGCGGCTTCACCGCCTCCACGAATTTTCCCACGACGAATAATGTGGCGGGCTTCAAGTATCTGGACGGCTCGACCACCGTGCGGTCGGCGGCGGACGCGTTTGTGGCCGAGTTCAAGCCAAACTTTACCGGGCTGGTTTATTCCACGCTGCTGGGCGGGACCAACAGCGACGCCGCCACGGGCATCGCGGTGGACGCCGGCGGCAACGCCTGCGTTGTCGGCTGGACCACCTCCACGAATTTTCCGAACACGGCCGGCGGCGTCGCCCTGGACTCGTTCGTCCGCACCAATGCCACCGGCTTTGTGCTGGCATCGAATGCGTTTTTGACGCAGTTGAAATGGAACGGCACGAACGCCACCCTCGGCTTCTCGCGCACGTTCGGCGGACGCGGCGCGGACATGGCCAGCGCCGTGGCGGTGGACCCGGCCGGAAATATTTTCGTCGCCGGCTCGGCTTCGTCCACGAATTTCCCGACGACCGGCGACAACCTCGTCGGCTCCCTGCGTCCGACCAATTCCGGCGGCGCGGACGTGGTGGTCACCGTTTTCGCCGCTGATTTTTCCACGCTGCTTTACTCGGCGTATCTCGGCGGACGGCAGGACGATTTCGCCAGTGGCATCGCCGTGGACGCGGCGGGCAGCGCCTACCTCACCGGTCAGACGCTCTCGACGAATTT
>JAYVCM010000315.1:0-3609 GCA_043749955.1 Limisphaerales bacterium
CGCTCGATGTAAGCCAGATGCAAATTCGGATAAATGGATTATTGGATTGCTGGATTATTGGGGCGGCACGTTGCGTAATCCCAGCAACCCATCTATCCATGAATCCAACCATCCACTAAAATGAACCTGTCCGACTTCCGCGAGGATTACCGACGCGGCGCACTCGACCACGCGGCGCTGAATGCGGATCCTCTCGTGCAGTTTGAATCGTGGTTCCACGACGCGACCGGCGAACAGTCTCAAAGCCGCTGGCGGAAAATCGGCATCGCGCTCTACAAACTCTGGAGCGCCATCTGCAATCATCGCGCGCCTGACATCAACGCGATGACGCTCGCCACGGTGGACAAAAACGGGAAACCCTCGACGCGCACGGTGCTGTTGAAAACGGTGGACGAACGCGGCTTCATTTTTTTCACGAACTACGACAGCCGCAAAGGCCGGGAACTGGCGGAGAATCCCAACGCGGCGCTGACGTTTTTCTGGTCCGACTTGGAACGCCAGGTGTGCGTGGCGGGAACGGTCACGAAGCTGCCGGCCGCAGAATCCGAGGCCTATCACAAAACCCGTCCGCGCGGCAGCCAGCTTGCAGCCTGGGCGTCCAATCAGAGTGAAAGTGTTCCCGACCGCGCGGCGCTGGAGGCGAAGTGGCGCGAACTGGAAAAGAAATTTCCCGGCGACGTTCCCCTGCCCCCGAACTGGGGCGGATTTATTTTGAAGCCGGAACGCATTGAATTCTGGCATGGCCGCCCCAGCCGCCTGCATGACCGCTTTTCCTATACGCGGCAGCAGGATGGTGCGTGGAAGGTTGAACGGCTCGCGCCCTGAATCTCCCTGCCCCACGCCCGAAAGCGGCGCTGAAGCGTCCGCAGTCCAGACGCTTCGCGAGGTGCGAGAATTTCCAGCCAGCGCGAAGCGTTTGGACTGCGGACGCTTCAGCGCCGCTCTCAACAACCCGCTGCTCGCATCATTTCAAAAAACAAAATCTTGGAAAAAAAATCCAAAGCCGCCGGACGTTTTTAATTTTTAGAATTTGTAGGCAATGCCGCTGATGAGTTTCAGGTCGTTGTTCTTGCGGCCGGCGGCGGGCTGGTTGACGTAGGTGTCCTGAACGTAGGCCCGGAGGCTCAATTGTTTGGTGAGCGGGGCCTCGACACCAAGCTCAGCGTTGGCGACAAATTTTTCCCACTTGTCCACCTCGGGCGAAAATTCAACGCTCTGCCAGACGCGCGCGCCGGAGGCAAATTTATGTTCAAACCGTTCCGCCAGCCGGAGGGTCGCGTAGGTGTCATCCTTGTCACCGAGCCGCTCGAACACCACGCCAGGCCCGGCTTCCACCGCGAGCGTCGTGTTGGTGGTCTTCAGCAGATAATAGCCGAGGCCGGGGCTTAACGAGACGCGGTAGTCCAGGTCCGCGATGCCGTCGTGCAACCCGTCGGCGCGCAGGTAGCCGAACAGCCGCTCGTTGAACAGGTGGTTGTATTGGGCGAACGCGTGAACTGATTTGTGGTTCTCGACGGATTTGTTTTCACCATAGGAACCTTCCACGCCAAATTTGAATTCATCGTGCGGCGTTTTCTTTTGCGTTTGCAAACTGGCGGTAAACAGCAGCGTGTCGCTGTTGCCCTTCGTCAGCGTCAGCCCGGCGGTAAGGCTGCTCTGCCACGGATTTTTCTTTTCCGGAACCGGATTCGGAACGCTGGTGTTGGTGCGCGTCTCGGCGAACGCGGCCAGCACGCCGGCAGCGGCGAGGATGAGGGCAATGGGTTTTTTCATCGGATAAAAAATGGCCGCACAAAAAACAGGATTTGTGCGGCCATCGCAAGCAATTCCATCCGGCTATTTTTCGGCCTCGACGACGACCGCTTCGGTGTCCTCGCCAATGACGGGAGCAATGGCCTGCAGCTTGTCGCCCGCGTCCAGGTTCACGAGCTTCACACCCATCGTGTTGCGTCCGGCCTCGCGGATGCCGCCGACCGGAATGCGCACCATCTGGCCGCCGGTGGTGATGAGCATGATTTCGTCGGTATCACGCACGGTGAGCGCGCCGACCACGCCGCCGGTTTTGTCACCGGTCTTCATGGTGATGATGCCTTTGCCGCCGCGCGACTGGACGCGGTATTCGTCAAAGCCCGTGCGCTTGCCGATGGCGTTTTCGCCGGCGACGAGCAGCGTGGCGTCCTTGACGACGATGGCCGCCGCAACGAGGACGTCGGTTTTTTCCAAACTGATTCCGCGCACCCCGCCCGCCGCGCGGCCCATCGAACGCACGTCCGTCTCGTTGAAGCGGATGCTCATGCCTTCCTTGGTGATCAGCACCACGTCATCGCCGGTGTCGCCTTCACCCGTGCTGCCGCGCGTGAGCTTCACGTCAATCAGCGAGTCGCCCGGATCAATGCCGATGGCGATGATGCCGCCCTTGCGGACGTTGGAGAATTCATTGAGCGACGTTTTCTTCACCGTGCCCTGCTGCGTGGCGAAGAACAGCTCGCCCGACTGCGACCACGTCACGTCATTCTTGTCCGCGTCGGTCTTCGACAAAATGCGGATGAGCGCGGCGACTTTTTCGTCGGCCTTCAATTCCAGAAGGTTCGCGATGCTCCGGCCTTTCGCGGCGCGGCCCATGTCGGGAATCTCATGCACGCGCTCGACATACACGCGGCCGGTGTTCGTGAAAAACATCAAATAGTCATGCGTGCTCGCAGTGAACAGATGCTCGACGAAATCGTTGTCATCGGGCGTCTCGCCTTCCTTCGTGGTCATGCCGATGACGCCCTTGCCGCCGCGTCGCTGCGCGCGATACTGGCTGACATTCGTGCGCTTGAGCAGGCCGTTATGCGTGAGCGTGATGATGACGCCCTCGTTCGCGATGAGATCTTCGATAGCGATCTCGCCCTCGTCCGGCACGATTTCCGTTTTGCGCGGCGTCGCGTGTTTTTCCTTGATGGCCCGAAGTTCCGCTTTGATGATGGCCATCACGCGCGGTTCCTTCGCCAGAATGTCGAGCAGATCCTTGATGACTTCGATCAACGCCTTGTATTCACGGTCAATCTTGTCAATTTCCAAACCGGTCAATTGATACAAACGCAGTTCCAGAATCGCGTCCACCTGCCGCTCGGTCAGCGCATAACGCCCGGCGTCCAGGCGCGCTTCGCTGCGAATCAAAATGCCCCACTTCTCCACCTGCGCGCGCGACCACTCGAACGCGAGCAGTTTCACGCGCGCTTCATCGCGCGTTTTGCTCGAGCGGATGATGTGGATGAACTCGTCGAGGTTCGACAGCGCGATGAGATAACCTTCGAGCAGCCCGGCGCGCTCCTCGGCCTTGCGCAGTTCAAATTTCGTGCGGCGCAAAATGACTTCGCGGCGATGCTCGATGTAGCACTGGATGATTTGCTTGAGATTGAGCGTCTTCGGCCGGCCATGATCAATCGCGAGCGCATTGACGCTGAACGAAACCTCCAGTTGCGTGTGCTGAAATAGTTTGGCGATGACGACCTTCGGCACGCCGTCGCGTTTCAACTCGATGACCAGGCGGCAATGTTCGTCCGACTCGTTGCGCATCGCGGAGATTTCCGTGATGATCTTTTCGTTGACGAGGTTCGCGATCTG
>JAYVCM010000316.1:0-8054 GCA_043749955.1 Limisphaerales bacterium
ATCCGCGTGCATCCGTGGTTTGGGCGGTTAGATCTTCGACTCGGGGAACCGCTCGCGGATCTGCGCGCGCAGCCGCACCTCGTCGTCTGGCTGGTAGCGGCGGCGGTTCACGAGCCGCTGCACGGCGTCGAGCAGCTCCATCCAGTCCTCCAGCGGCGGCTCCGCCACCGGCTGCCAGTTGTCAAAGCGCTTGCTGCGATGGAAAAATTTCCACTCGCGGCTCACGCGCTGCACATAGACCTGCAACTTCTCGCCGTCATCATTGACGCGCTTCCAGCTGATTTCTGCTTTGGGCATAGTTTTGTGATGCGTGATGCGTGATGCGTGAAAAAATTGTGTGCGCGAAGCCTTCCTCACGCATCACGCATCACTCGTCACTTAAAAATCCACGCTCGCCACGGCCATCGCCGCGATGCCTTCCTCCCGGCCGATGAAACCCATCAGCTCGTTCGTCGTCGCCTTGATGCCGACGTGCTGCACATTGATGCTCAAGGCTTCCGCGATGTGGAGCTTCATGGCCTTGATGTGCGGATAAATCTTCGGCTCCTGGGCGATGACGGTCGCGTCCACGTTCACGATTTTTCCGCCCCGCAGCGCGACGATGCGCGCGGCCTCCGCCAGAAAAACTTTGCTCGCCACATTTTTCCAGCGCGGGTCGGTGTTCGGAAAAAAGTGGCCGATGTCCTCCTCGCCAATCGCGCCGAGGACGGCGTCGCAGATGGCGTGCATGAGCGCGTCGGCGTCCGAATGGCCGTCGAGGCCCTTCGTGTGCGGAATCTCCACGCCGCCGAGGACGAGCCTGCGCCCCGCGACCAATTGATGAACGTCATAACCGATGCCAACATGAACCATGCGCGGATGATAGAAGCGCGCCGCGCGCTGACCAAGATTTTTCACGCAGACTTTCTGAAAAGCTTCAGCACCATTGGGATTCGACAGCGAGTTTCCCGCGAGATCCGAGCCACGCCGCTTTCGCACGCCCACGACGGATGGAATGTTTAACGCCCATCGCCCGCTTGAAAGCGGTGTCGCCGCTGTTCACCCTCCGCAGTGCTGCTACGGAGGACGGGCGCTCTGCCACCGCCGCGTCGCGTCGGAGTCTGACGAAGGCGGAAGTCCAAGACACGCTGGCGCGAGCCGGAGCGCGGCCGGTGGCAAGTTTGATTTCAGCGAAGCGACGATGAAGCCGTTGATTCAACTGGCGAATTCAGAACTGAAAAAACTTTGACACTGAATTGGCTGAATGAAGAGGAAGAAATTTGCAGCCTATCAGTAGGTTAGGCCGCATGGTCATAGTTTAGCTGGCTTCTCATCAAAAACAAAAGCAGTTTCATTAACTGACACATGAACGTGGGTAATAACTGAAAGGCAATCAATTGTGTCCAATACAGTCATGTTCGTGAGGGCGAGTGTAACATTTGGACCAGCCAGAACCGTAGCTGACTCGACACTCATAACATTGACTCCTTTATGCTCCGGGTCATTTTGCTTGGCAGCTAGTGAAAGTAGCCGAAGCGCTTCTGAAAACTTGACACCATCCAGCTTGAACTCTGGCAACACGATGCTCTTTGCTTTCTTGACAATCGCAGGCTCTGGTGACTGCGCGACGGATGTGGACGATATAGCGTCTGCTGGTATTGGCGGTGACTTCTTACTACAGCCTGCCGTCAATATAGTGGCCGCCATAATTCCAGTAATGATTGCGTTTTTCATAAGCGTGCTGTGGCCTAACATCTGAGTAGGCCGGAGTTTTTGTGGTCTATCAATTTTTCTGAATTGGCAACATTTTGTGTTCAAGCTTTTATTCCGCAACTTGTGAACTCAAAAACTACCCGATTCACACAACTGCAAAGGCTGCAAAAAAATTACGTCTCAATCCCGTAAGCCTTGATCTTGTTGTAGAGCGTCTGCCGTCCGATGCCGAGGCGCTTGGCGGTTTCCAGTTTGTTGCCGTTGGTTTCCTTGAGCATCTGGACGATGGCGTTGCGCTCGACGCCTTCGAGGAGCGTGAAGTTCGTATCGTGGCCTTCGGTGGGAACAAACTTCACGTCGCTGATGGAAAGATCGGTGACATTGACTTCGGTGCCTTCGGAAAGCAGCACGGCGCGCTGGATTTCGTTCTGCAACTGGCGGACGTTGCCGGGCCATTCAAAGCTCGTGAGGCGCTCGACGGCCTGCGGCGAGAACCCGCGCATCGCGCGGTTGGCCTGCGCGGCAAAGCGTTTCAGAAACGCGTTGGCCAGCGGCATGATGTCGTCGCGGCGTTCGCGCAACGGCGGCAGGTGGACGGAGATCGCGCTGATGCGGTAGAATAAATCTTCGCGGAGCTTGCCGTCCTTGATGGCGTCTTCGGGCTTGCGGTTGGTGGCGGCGATGATGCGGCAGTTGGTCTTGTAGCTGACGGTGTCGCCGACGGGGCGGACTTCCTGATCCTGCAACACGCGCAAAAGCTTGCTCTGCGTATCAATGGGCATCTCGGAAATTTCGTCGAGAAACAGCGTGCCGCCCTCGGCCTGGCGGAACAGCCCCATGCGGTCGGTGTTTGCGCCGGTGAACGCGCCTTTCTTGGAGCCGAACAATTCGCTCTCGATGAGTTCGCGGGGCAGGGCGGCGCAGTTGATCTTGATGATGCGGTTCTTGGCGCGGGAGCTTAAACCGTGGATGAGGTCGGAGATGACTTCCTTGCCGGAACCGCTTTCGCCGGTGATGAGGATGGTAACGTCGCTCGGCGCCACGCGTTCGATGGTGCGAACGACCGCCTGCACGGCGGCGCTCTGGAAAACCGGTGCGGCCCCGCCGCTCATCGTCGAAAGCGCCCGTCGGAGAGAATTGCTCTCCTCCTTCTGCTGCTGGTTCTCAATCGCCCGGTCAATGGTGACGAGCAGTTGCTGCGTGTCGAACGGTTTGTTGATGAAATGATACGCGCCGCGCTTGGTCGCCTGCACGGCGGCTTCAAAGGTGGCCTCGCCCGTGAGCACGATGACTTCCGTGTCCGGCCAGGTTTTTTTGATCTGCGGCAGCAGGTCCAGGCCGCTGGCGTCCGGCAGCTTCAAGTCGAGGAGGACCACGTCGGGCGCGTCCGCTAAAAAACATTTTTGCAACGCCGCGCCGCTGTCGGCTTCGGTGACGGTGAAATCGGTTTCGAGGATGGTCTTGAGCAGCAGGCGAAGCTCGGCTTCGTCATCCACGATGAGAATTTTGCCTTTCATGTTTTTGTTTTAATGTTTTTTCCGCAGGCTTCCACAAATTTCCGAAAAATCGCCAGGTAGCGCGCGTGCTTCTGCACCAGCCGCTCCGGATGAAACTGCACGCTCAACAAAAACGGCAGCCGCGCCGCCATCGCCGGCTTCAATTCCATCACTTCCACCATCCCGTCGCGGCTCCGCCCCGTGGCGACAAACGGCGCCGCCGGTTCCAACACCCCCTGATGATGCGTGCTGTTCACGGGCAGAATCAAGGTTTTGCAAATTTTGGACACTAACGAGCCGGGTGTCAACGCCGCTTCATGCACCAATTCCAGCGGCGCATCCAGCCGGCGATGGTTCAACGCGCCGGGAACCTGCTGCCCGATGTCCGCCACCAGCCGGCCGCCGAACGCCACGTTCAACATCTGATGCCCGCGGCAGATCGCCAGCACCGGCTTGCGTTGCTTGAAGATTTCCTTGACCAAAACCAGTTCGCGCACGTCGCGCGCGCCGCCGTCCGGCGTCTGCTCGATGGTCTGGAGGATTTTCTGCGGAAGTTTTTTTTCGTAAAGGCCGGGATTGATGTCGTCGCCGCCGGTGAGCAATACGCCGTCGGTGCGGCGGACACATTCGGCGAGCGTGGCGCGGTCGGTGGTGGCCGGGGCGGTGACGGGGATGCCGCCCGCCGCGAGCACGGCGTCCTGATACCGCAGCGAAAGGCTGGCGGACAGATCGTGAAACTCCACGCCGCGCTTCTCTATGCTCGGCGAAATTAAAATCAAGGGCGGCCTCACCATGCGCCAAAGGTAAGGCATCCGGGAAAATTGTCAGCGGAAAATCTCTGGCCGGGCTGGTGGCCGCGAATCTGGACGCTGCCCCGGAGCGCCGGCCGGTGTTTCGTTTGGAGTTCCGCCTTTAGGCGGTTCGGCCTCCGCACCCAACCGGGGCCGTCCCGCAGGGCGGGACGGAACTCCAAACGGGGACAGTGCGCGGCCTGCACCCGCTGGTTTCGGCGGGAATTTTTATTGCGCGCGGTTTTTGTTCGCCTAGCTTGAGCGCTATGAATTTGCCACCGCGTTTCGCCGGCGTCCTTGTTTTGGTTTTTACCGCCGCTTATTTCACCACCGCGACGGGCGCGCCGACGAACAATACCGCCCCGGTGCCGGCGGCGGCCGGCGGCGTCGAGAGCTCGGTCGTGAAAATTTTTTCCACGATGCGCTATCCCGATCCGTATCGCCCGTGGACGAAAGGCTCTCCCTCCGAGGCGACCGGCACCGGCGTCGTGATCAAGGGCAGGCGCATTCTGACCAACGCGCATGTGGTCGGCTACGCGAGCCAGGTGCAGGTGCAGGCGAACCAGGCGGGCGACAAACTGTCCGCGACGGTCGAGTTCATCGCGCCGGGCATTGACCTCGCGGTGTTGAAGCTGGACGACGAAAGTTTTTTTGATGCGCACCCGCCGCTGGCGCAGTCGAAAAGCCTGCCCGAAATCAAGGACACGGTGATGGCGTATGGTTATCCCGAAGGCGGCAACAGCCTGTCCATCACGCGCGGCATCGTCTCGCGGATCGAGTTCGCGCCGTATAATTATTCCGTCGGCGGGCTGCGCATCCAGATTGACGCCGCCATCAATCCGGGCAACAGCGGCGGGCCGGCGGTCGTGGGCGACAAGATGATCGGCCTGGCTTTCAGCCATCTGGGCCGCGCGGACAACATCGGTTACATCATCCCGTGCGAGGAGATTGAACTGTTCGTGCAGGACATCGCCGACGGGCATTACGACGGCAAGCCCGCGATGTTCGACGATTTTCAGACGCTGGAAAATCCGTCCCTGCGTCCGTTCCTCAAGCTCGACAAAACGGTCGAGGGCATGATTGTCCACAAGCCGTTCGGCAAGGACCCGGCGTATCCGTTGAAGGAATGGGATGTCATCACCCGGATCGGCGACACGCCCGTGGACGACCAGGGCATGATCAAGCTCGGCGAAAACCTGCGCGTCCACTTCGTTTATCTCGTCCAGAAAATCGCGAAGGATGGGAAAATCCCGCTGACCCTCGTGCGCGACGGCCGGGAGCTGAAGGTTGAACACCCCGTGCTGTTGAAATCTCCGCAGGTCATGCCGGATCTGGAAAATGCTTACCCGTCGTATTTCATCTGCGGGCCGCTCGTGTTTTCCGGCGCGACCAAAAATTTCATCCGCTATCTCATCCAGGGCGACAACAGCGAGCGCTGGATCAGCATTTTTTCCTACATCGGCAGCCCGCTGCTCGCGCGCATCAGCGACCGGCCCGCCTTTGACGGCGAACAGCTCGTCGTCATCTCCTCGCCGTTTTTTCCGCACAAGCTTGCCAAGGGCTATTCCCAGCCCAGTTATCAGGTCGTCAAGTCCATCAACGGCATTGCCATCAAAAACCTCAACCACCTCGTGCAGGTCCTGCGTGACTCGAAGGACGAATTCATCACCATCACCTTCGACGCCCGGTTCGGCGAAACCATGGTCTTCCCGCGCAAGGAAATGCTCGCCGCCACCGACGAAATCCTCACTGACAACGGCATCCGCAGCCAGGGAACGCCGGACACGATGGCGGTCTGGAACGCAAAACCGGCGGGCGAAAAATAATTCCTCACGGCCATGCGTCTGATTTTTTCCATCCTCGCCACGGTTTTGTTCCTGTCATCGCGGATGGTGTTCGCGGCGGACACCAATGCGGCGGCTGATAAAATTATTCCGCCATCACCCGCGCGCGAATTCCGCGCCGCGTGGATCGCCACCGTTGGAAATTCCTCGTGGCCGTCCAAGTCCGGCCTCACCACCGCGCAGCAAAAGGCCGAACTCATCGCCTTGTTCGACCGCGCCGTCGCGCTGAAGTTGAACGCCGTCATCTTCCAGGTTCGCCCCGCGTGCGATGCTCTTTACCAGTCCGACATCGAGCCGTGGTCCGAGTATCTCACCGGCACGATGGGCGCTGCGCCGTCGCCGTTTTACGATCCGCTCGCCTTCGCCATCGCCGAGGCGCACAAACGCGGACTGGAACTGCACGCATGGTTCAATCCGTTTCGCGCGCATCATGCTCAATCCAAAGTTGCGACTGCGGCGAGCCACATCAGCAAGACGCACCCGGAACTTGTCCGCACCTACGGCAAATACCTCTGGCTTGATCCCGGCGAACCCGCCGTGCGCGAGTATTCGTTGCGCGTGGTGATGGACGTGGTGAAACGCTACGACGTGGATGGCGTCCACTTCGACGATTATTTTTATCCGTATCGCGAAAAAAATTCCGCCGGCCAGGAAATGGATTTCCCCGACGACGCGAGCTGGAAAAAATCCGGCGCGGCCAGCGGGTTGTCGCGCGACGACTGGCGGCGGCACAACGTGGACATTTTCATGGAGCAGGTTTATCGCGCCATCAAGGCCGCCAAACCGGCGGTGAAATTCGGCATCAGCCCGTTCGGCATCTGGCGTCCAAAAAATCCGCCGACCATCAGCGGCTTTGATTCCTATGCGGAGATTTACGCCGACTCGCGCAAATGGCTGCGCGAAGGCTGGTGCGATTATTTTGTGCCGCAGCTTTACTGGGCCATCGAGCCGAAGGCGCAGAGCTTCACCACGCTGCTCGACTGGTGGAACAACGAGAACGTCCGGCACCGCCACGTCTGGCCCGGCATGAATTCACTCAATGTCGGCGAGAAATGGCAGCCGGCGGAAATCGTCAATCAAATAAATGTGACGCGCCGTTACGCCGACGCCGGCCATGTCCACTGGAGCATTTCCGCGCTGATGAAAAACGCCGCGCTCGACGCCGCGCTCACGCGGGACATCTACCGCCAGCCCGCGCTCATCCCGGCGAGTCCGTGGCTGGATGCCGTGCCGCCCGCGCCGCCGAAAATTTCCGTGGACACCGGAAAAAATTCCGCGCACGTCCGCTGGCAAAACGCCGCCGTTGAACCGCTCGACGGCTGGGTGGTGCAAAGCCGCACGAACGGGATGTGGACGACGCAAATTTTTCCGGCCATCCGGACGGATGGTTATCTGGACAACGCCAGTCCGGACGCGATTTCCGTCCGCGCCGTGGATCGCGCGGGCAATTTGAGCGAGCCGGTGATCTGGACGCCGAAGAAATATTCCCCGCCGGACACGTCGCGGGGCATGGTGAAAAAATTGAAGTAGCCGGCTGAAATCCAAAATCCGAGTTTGTGCCCAGTTTCCGCCCCGGCGCCCGGATTTTTTTTGCGGCGCAGTCTTGCCGTGCAGGCTTCGTTTTTTTATTCGCTGGAAATTTAGGCGGTCATTGGTGCGCGGAAAAAGCGGCGGTGAACCGTCCGCAGTCCAGACGCTTCGCGACCACCGGATGTTTTCTGACCGCGCGGAGCGTCTGGACTGCGGCTGCTTTAGCACCGCTTTGGCGTGGGAACTGAAAAGCCAGCGTGCGCACCCCTGCTTTTTTTATTTTGCGGCACCGGCTCCGTGGGCATCGCCGGGCTGGGCGATGCAGGCGCGGACGGTGGCGGCGATGAGGGCGGAGGCGCTGGGCTTGGGCAGATAGATGAAGCCGGTGTCGCTGGAGACGCCGTGGGCGCTGATCTCGGTGCTGTAACCGCTGGAGATGATGACGCGGAGGGAATTTTTTTCGGCCTTCAATTTCTGGGCCAGTTCCAGGCCGGTGACGCCTTCGGGCATGACCATGTCGGTGTAGAGCAGTTCAATCTGGTCGCGATGCTGCCGCCAGAGGGCGAGGGCCTGGTTGCCGTTGGCGGCCTCGAGGACGTGGTAGCCGAGCTTGCGGAGATAAATGCCGATGGGCCGGCGGACCATGTCTTCATCCTCGACGAGCAGCACGGTGCCCTGGCCGCGCTGGGCGGGCAGGGGCG
>JAYVCM010000317.1:0-3941 GCA_043749955.1 Limisphaerales bacterium
CCGCCGCGACCGCCGCCCCGGCAGCAAACACGAGTTTGTTCCGGCGAAAAGATTTCTGAAGCCGGTAAGCCGTGCTCGGCGGACAGGCTACCACCGGCTCATTGCTCAGGTGACGTTTGATGTCGGCCACCACTCCGTTCGCTGTTTCGTAGCGTCGCGTCCGATCTTTCTCCAGACACTTCATCACGATCCAGTCGAGGTCGCCGCGCAACAGATTTGCCAGTTTGGATATTTCCACCGAACGACGTTTGGCCGTCGTCGTGAGTTCGTCGCCTTGCAACGTCGCCAGCTTCGTGCTCGGACGGGCCGGTTCTTTTTCCCGGATCGTTTTCCGCATCGCATCAATGCCTGAAGCCATTAACTCATTTGCGTCGAACGGCGTCTTGCCCGTCAGCAATTCGTAAAGCAACACGCCGAGACTGTAGATGTCGCTGCGAGTGTCTATATCCAGCCCGCTCATCTCCGCCTGCTCTGGACTCATGTAAGCCGGCGTGCCGATGAATTGATGCAGTTGCGTATAAACCGTCGCGTCCGTGAGCCGGCCTTCCGTCGCTTTCGCAATGCCGAAATCAATCACCTTCGGCACCGGAACGCCGTCGTGCATCGTCACGAGAATGTTCGACGGCTTGATGTCGCGATGGATGATTCCCTTCTGATGCGCGTGCTGAATCGCCTGGCAAACCTTGATAAAGAGGTCAAGCCGTTCCTTGGTGGTGAGATTGGCCTGGTCGCAGTAATCCGTGATGCGAATGCCGCGCACCAATTCCATCACGAAGAACGGGCGACCAACATCGGTCGTGCCCGCGTCCAAAACTTTCGCGATGTTCGGATGATCCATCATCGCCAGCGCCTGCCGCTCCGCCTCGAACCGCGCAACCACCTGCTTGGTGTCCATGCCCAGCTTGATGACCTTGAGCGCCACGCGCCGCCGCACCGGCTGCGTTTGCTCGGCGACATAGACCACGCCACAACCGCCTTCGCCGAGCCGCTCCATCAATTTGTAGCGACCCAGCGTCTGGCCCACAGCTTCATCCGGCTCGTCGGGCAGTTCCAGCTTCATTGTTCCGGCCGGTCCGCTGGCGGGCTTCGGCGCTTCGGGTTCAAGAAAAGAATCTTTGCTGTCGTTCGCGGCGAGCAAGGCTTCGAGGCGCTGACGCAAGGCGGGGTTGCCGTGACAAGCACCGTCGAGGAACGTGGCACGGGCGGTGCCGAAGAGTTGGACGGCGGTTTCAAACAGGGCGGCCTCGCGTTGAGAATCAGGATTCATGTTTGGGTCAGTTGGATTCATCTACCAGATTAAGCGCAGTCTGTCGGCAAATAGTATGTGAAAACTTTCGGCGCTTTTTTAACCCTGTCGGAGACGAGGTCACGAGGCTCAAACCAAAAGGATTTTAGCGACTCCTTACGTCGTCGCCTACAATTTAAAAATTTTGATATACTTTTCTCGCCGTGTTTGCGCTTATGTGGGCAGAGACCATGAACACCAACGAATTCAAATTCTATTGCTCCCACTGCGACCAGCCGTTGAAGTGCGAACCGCAATTCGCCGGGCGGCAGATCCAGTGCCCGGCCTGCCAGATTCTTATCCGCATCCCCAATCCGCCGGCGGGCATGGGCTTCACCCAGGTCCAGCCGGAGTCGGGCCAGACCTGGGCCACGCATGTGCCGAAAGGGAAACAGGCGTAGTCCGGGCCGCAGCTTTGCCAATCCTCCTCGTCCTCGTTCTCGTCCTCGTCCTCGATTTTTGGAAACGGATTTCGAGGAGGAGGACGAAATGGGAGCGCATCACGGGCGAAAGTTTTCACTCGCCGCAGTCCCCGCCATCTCCACGCGCAACCACGCGCGGGCGTAAGCCCACCATTGCTTCGCCGTCGGCACCGCAATGCCCATCGCCTCCGCCGCTTCCTCGAATGTCATCCCCACGAAGTAACGCAACTTCACCAGTTCAGCTTTGCGCGCTTCGTTCACCGCGAATTTTTCCAGCGCTTCGTTCACCGCCAGCAACTGGTCGTCCGGCGCGGGCGCGGGAATGTCCAGCTCATCTGCGTCCAAACATATTTCACCCGCACCACGTTTGGCGGCGAGACGGCGACGCGCGCGGTCCACGAGAATGCGGCGCATCGCCTCGGCCGCGGCGGCGAAGAAATGTTGTCGTCCGTTCCAGTCCCGCTGTTCGTCACCGGAAATCTTGAGCCAGGCCTCATGCACGAGCGCAGTCGGTTGGAGCGTGTGCCCGTTGCGTTCACCCGCCAGCCGGTGCGCGGCGAGACGCCGGAGTTCGTCATAGACCAGCGGCAGCAGTTCCGCCGCGGCGTGCGCGTCACCATTGGCAGCAGACTGCAGAAGTTGGGTGACATCGGACATTCAATTATTCTTTCGCCGTCTGCACTGGCTGCGCGGAGAGCGGACACTGCTTGTTCGTCTCGCCAAAATAATTTGCCGACCACTCGTTTTGGAACAGGATGACCGGATTCCTGCCGATGTCGTAGGCGAGCTTCGCGCCGGTGGGGAGCGAGAGCGCATCAAGGTCGTCCTCCTTCATGTCGGTTGGCAGCCAGCGCACGACGCTCCATGGCGCGGCTTCGAGGCGCGACTCCGCGCCGTATTCACTCTCCAGCCGGAACTGCACAACCTCGAATTGCAACGGCCCGACGGCGGCGAGCAGCGGCGTTTTGATGGACGAGTTGCGCAGATACAACGCCTGAATGACACCTTCCTGCAACAACTGATCCAGGCCCTGGCGAAATTGTTTGTATTTCCCCGTGTTCGGATTGTGCAGGTAGCTGAAGGCTTCCGGTGTGAAGCGCGGGATTTCCTTGTAGAGAATCTTTGGATCGGTCGTGAGCGTGTCGCCGATGCCGAAACCGTCGTGGCCCACTAGGCCGATGACGTCGCCGGGATACGCTTCATCCACCGTCTCGCGCTCGTTGCCGAACAGTTTGTGCGAGCTGGACAGGCGCACTTTTTTCTCCGAACGCGAGTGATGCACGGTCATGTCGCGGTCGAACTTGCCGGAGCAGACGCGGACGAACGCGATGCGGTCGCGATGGCGTGGATCCATGTTCGCCTGAATCTTGAAGATGAAACCGGAAAACTCCGGGTTCTCCGGCGCGATCTCGATGCCGCCCATGACGCGTGACTTGGGCGCGGGCGCGTGTTTCAGGAAACCATCGAGCAGGAGCTGCACCCCGAAGTTGTTCACGCCGCTGCCGAAGAAAACCGGAGTGGTCTTGCCCGCGAGCACGGCGGCTTCGTCGAATCCGTGGCCGGCGTGTTCGAGCATCTCCAATTCCTCGACCGTTTTGTTGAAGTCGGCTTCACTCAATTTGCCGCGCACCGCCGGGTCATGCAGGCCGCCGACGGAGACCGGCGCACGATATTTGCCGCCCACGACGCGCTCGAAGGTGTGCATCGTTTTCGTCTGCCGGTCATACACGCCCTGAAACTCCGGGCCGTTGCCGATGGGCCAGTTCACCGGGAACGCGCCGATGCCGAGCACGCGCTCCAGTTCGTCGAGCAGGGCGAGCGGCTCTTTCATGGGCCGGTCACACTTGTTCATGAACGTAAAGATCGGCACGCCGCGCTGGCGGCACACTTCAAAAAGTTTTCGCGTCTGTGGCTCGATGCCTTTCGCGGAATCAATCACCATCACCACAGAATCCACGGCGGTCAGCACGCGGTAGGTGTCCTCGGAAAAATCCTTGTGACCGGGCGTGTCCAGCAGGTTGAGGCGGAAGCCGTCGTAATCAAATTGCAGCACCGTCGAGCTGATGGAGATGCCGCGCTTTTTTTCCAGTTCCATCCAGTCGGACGTGGTGGCGCGCTGGTTTTTGCGCGCGGTCACGGAGCCGGCGAGCTGCACCGCGCCGCCGTAAAGCAGCAGCTTCTCCGTCAACGTGGTCTTGCCCGCGTCCGGATGCGAGATGATGGCGAACGTGCGC
>JAYVCM010000318.1:0-9404 GCA_043749955.1 Limisphaerales bacterium
ACTGACCATCACGTTGCTCAAGGAAATCGGCCGCGGCGTGGAAGTCCACGAGATGGAGCAGCCGAAAATCATTGAGGCCATCCACGAACTGCGCGGCCGGCAAAGAAATTAACCACGGATGAACACAGATAAACACGGATGGGACGAAACGCAGCGACGCAGAGAACGCGAAGAGGCACAGAGATTTTTTAACCCTGCGTTTCTCTGCTCTCTTGTGGTTTTTTTTATCCGTGTCCATCCGTGTCCATCCGTGGTTGAAATTGTTTTGTGAACCGCCTCGCCGTCATCAACGTCGTCGGCCTCACGGAGGCGCTCATCGGCGAGCACACGCCGCGCATCGCGGAGTTCCGCAAACGCGGCGCGCTCGCGCAGATCAAGCCGGCGTTCCCCGCCGTCACCTGCACCGCGCAGTCGAATTATCTCACCGGCCAGACGCCGGCGTCGCACGGCATCGTCGGCAACGGCTGGTTCCACCGCGAGCAAGCCGAGGTGCAGTTTTGGAAGCAGTCCAACCACCTCGTCCACGGCAAAAAAATCTGGGATGAGCTGCGGGAACAATCGGCAATCGGCAATCGGCAATCGGCAATCGCCAATAATTTTTGGTGGTTCAACATGTATTCCAGCGTGGACTACGCCATCACCCCGCGTCCGATGTATCCCGCCGATGGCCGGAAATTTTTTGACGTTTATTCGTGGCCGTATTCCATCCGCGAAGAGATCAAACGCGACCTCGGCGAATTTCCGTTCTTCAGTTTCTGGGGGCCGGCGGCGGGAGTGGATTCGCCGCAAGGCAAAGCGGATGCCGCGTCGCGCTGGATTGCAGAATCCGCCAAGTGGATTGAGAACAAATACTCGCCCACGCTGAATCTGATTTATCTGCCGCATCTGGATTACAACTTGCAGCGGCACGGGCCTGTTGGAGTTCAACCTTTAGGTTGTTCGGCGCGCCCCTCTGACAGCCTAAAGGCTGAACTCCAGCTTAATCCCGCCATCCACCGCGACCTGCGCGAGCTTGACGCCATCGTCGGCGACTTGCTTGATTACTTTGGCCAGCGCGGCGTGCAGGTGGTTTTGCTTTCCGAATACGGCATCACCAACGTGGATACGCCGGTGCATCTCAACCGCATTTTCCGCGAACACGGCTGGCTGACGGTGAAGGAGGAGCTGGGCCGGGAAATCCTGGACGCCGGCGCGAGCAAAGTATTTGCCGTGGCGGATCATCAAGTCGCGCACATTTACCTGAATGACGCGTCGCTGGAAAAATCCGTGCGCGCCGTCCTGGAAAAAACTTCCGGCGTGGAAAAAGTGCTCGGCCCGGCGGAGAAAATCGCGGCAGGCATTGACCATTCGCGTGCGGGCGATTTGATCGCCGTCGCGCAGGAGCACGCGTGGTTCACCTATTATTACTGGCTGGATGACGCGCGCGCGCCTGATTTTGCGCGGACGGTGGACATCCATCGCAAGCCCGGCTACGACCCGGTGGAACTGTTTCTCGACCCGAAAATTCCGCTGGTGAAATTGAAAGTCGCGTGGCGGCTGCTGCAAAAAAAACTCGGCCTGCGGATGTTGATGGACGTGATCCCGCTCGACGCCACGCTGGTTAAAGGCTCGCACGGACGTCTGCCCGCCGACAAAATGGACTGGCCCGTGTTCATCACGGCGCAGTCAGAATGTTTGGGCGCGAAGGAAATGGAATCCGCCGAAGTTTATCAAACCCTGCTCCGCCATTTCCGGTAGTGGCATTAATTGGAACGCCGAGCACCGTCTCGGCTCGAACGAACAATGGCGGCCAGCTTGCCGGGACGGTGCCCGGCGTTCCGTTTATTCCAGCCGTTTCACCCGGATGTTTTTGTAGCGCACCACGCTTTTCGGGTCGTGCGCCTGGAGCGCAAAAAACCCTTCACCAAGTTTGCGGGCAAAACTTCTGCCCGGCAGCGCGCCCGGCGGCTCGGTGTATTCCAGCACCAGCACGTCGTTGATTTTCACCGTCACCTTGCTGCCTTGAACCGTGATGTCCTGCGTCCACCATTCATTGTCTTTGGCGGGTGTGTTGCCGAGGTTGGCGATGTCGTAGAGGCTGCCGGTTTTTTTCCAATCGCTGTGGCTCACGTTCACCTGGCACTCGAAGCCGTTGGTCGGCCAGTTGGCCGCCTGATACCGCGTGTGAAAATAAATGCCGCCGTTGGAATGTGGCTCCGTCATCACGTCCACCTTCAGTTCGAAATTTTTGAACGGCTTTGCGTCGCCGGTATAAAACAGATGGCAGCGGTCGCCGTGCGCCACCAGTGCGCCGTCCTCGATGTGCCAGGTGTTCGTGTGCTCCGTCGCCAGCTGCCAGCCGGAAAAAGTTTTGCCATCGAACAGGCTTTGGAACCCTTCCTCGGTCTGCGCCATGACGACGTGCGTGGTGAAAAATAAAATGGCGGTGGCTTGGATGATTGGCTTCATGCGGACAAATTAACCAAAAAAATCCGCCGGACAAACGTAAAAGCGCCAAGCTTTGCAGTGCTATCTCCCAGCTTCGTCGTATTTTGCAAAGATTTTTTGGGAGGAACATTCAACTCCGAACCCGCCAGCGCGCTAATCGTTGGGCGTCCGATGTTGTATGTTGAATGTTCGATGTTTTAGTTGCGGCTGGGCCGCGCTGCGCCTTTGCCGCCTGGCGTCTTTGCGTTGACTCTCGTATCAGGCCTCAACCGCCGCGTCCGCATCATACGCGGCCAGCTCCGCGCCCGCCGCCTCCCATTCTGCCGTCGCCACGGGCAGGCGGTCATGGATCTTCATCAACTCGCGGTTGATCAGCGTGGCGCGTCCGCCGATGGCGTAGGCCTCCGGCTTTTCCAGTTCCACCGCCAGTTCGCCCTCGGTCGCCTCCAGCACGGCGATTTCCGTTTCGAGCGTGAGGATGCGTTTCTTGGTCTCCAATTTTTTATTCGAGCGCGCCTGCCGTTGCGCCGCCTCCATCCGCTTCTGCTCTTTGCGGTCCATTTTTGGCTCGGAACTTTTTTGCGACGCTGGAACCGCCTGGCTCGAACTCGTCAGCGCGGCCCGCGCGGTCTGCGAAGTTTTATCCAAATAGTATTGATAGCCGCCGCCGAAATGTTTGAGCTGCCCCGCCTCCACGCGGACGACGTGCGTGGACAGCGCGCGGATGAAATGCACGTCGTGGCTGATGAAAACCAGCGTGCCTTCGTATTGCTTCAACGCCACGATCAGCGCATCCACGCTGGCCAGATCCAGATGCGTCGTCGGCTCGTCCATCAGCAAAAGATTCGGCGGATCGAGCAGCAGTTTCACGAGCGCGAGCCGGCTTTTTTCGCCGCCGCTCAACACGCTCACCGGTTTGTAAATGTCGTCGCCGCGAAACAGAAAGCTGCCCAGCACCGTGCGGATGGCCTGCTCGGTGATGCGTTGCGGCGTGTCCAGCGCCTCCTGAAAAACCGTGTGCTTCGGATTCAACATCGCCGCGCGATGCTGCGCGAAGTAGCCGAACTTCGCATTGTGACCCAGCTTGTGAACTCCGGATTGCGGCGTGAGAACTTGCGCCAGCAGCTTGAGCAACGTGGACTTGCCCGCGCCGTTCGGCCCGACGAGCACGATGCGCTGGTCGCGTTCCACTTCCAGATCAATGCCGTCGTAAATCCATTTGATCGGAGCCTCTGGAGTGCCGGTCTCCGACCCGGCCAGTTGAGCCGTGGTGTTAGTTTCGAGCCGGGTCGGAGACCGGCGTTCCGTCGGATAGCCGAATTTGATTTTCTCCAGCGTGATGACGCGCTGCCCGCTGCGCTGCGGCTGCGGAAAACGAAAACCCATCGCCGCGTCCGGGCCGGTCGGCACTTCGACCATGTCTTCCTTGATGCGTTCGATCTGCTTCATCTTGCTCTGCGCCTGCGCGGCCTTGGTGTTCTTCGCGCGGAAGCGGTCCACGAAAAGCTGCATCCGGTCAATCTCACGCTGCTGTGATTTCGCGGTGGCGATCATCGTCAGTTCGGCGGCGGCGCGCTGTTCCACATACTCGTCGTAGTTGCCCGTGTAGCGCATGATCTGCGAGGCGCGCAGCTCCGCGATGTGGGTGCAAAGCTGGTTCAAAAATTCGCGGTCATGCGAGATGAGCAAAATCGCGCCGGGATAATATTTCAGATAATCCTGAAACCAGATGAGCGTTTCGAGATCGAGATGGTTCGTCGGCTCGTCGAGCAGAAGCAAATCGGGTTCTTCCGCGAGCAGCCGCGCGAGGTGCGCCCGCATGATCCAGCCGCCGGACATCTCGCGCGCCGGGCGGTCGTAATCCGTCAGCTTGAAACCGAGGCTGTTGAGGATCTGCTTCGCCTTCGCGACGAACTGGCCGTCGTGTTCGTGCTCGTGCGGCACGGCGATCTCCAAGACCGTTTCGTTGCCCGCCGGCTCGCTTTCCTGCGGCAGATAGCCGACGCGCGTGCCGCGAATAAAAGTCACGCTGCCCGCGTCCGGCTCCTCCTTGCCGAGGATGATTTTGATGAGGGTGGATTTCCCCGCGCCGTTCGGCCCGACGATGGCGATGCGGTCGCCCGCCATCACGTTCAACGACACGTCGTCAAACAGTTCGCGACCACCAAATGATTTTTGAATTCCGGCTACGGTAAGCATGATAAAAATGGGAACGCCGATCTCCCGATCGGCAAGTTGGAGTGTAGGGCAAGCCCCGCCGGGCCGATCAGCAGATCGGCGTTCCACTCACGGCCACCAAATGATTTTTGAATTCCGGCAACAGTTAACATGAAAATTAAAAAACGAACTTAAATTTATTTGCCCGAACCAGTTTTTGTTTTTACCGGTGCCAGCGACGACAACTTGATGCGCTGGCAGGCACCACGTTTTTGGTCTTCCGGGTGCGGCTCGATGGCCAGCACGGTGATGTCCCGTTTATCCGGCCCGTAAGCCCAGAAAATCCGTCCGGCTGACGGCGTGTGGTTTTCGAGATAAGACTGAAAAATCTTGAACCCATGTTTGCGGGTCAGGTCATCAATTTCGTGCGACGCCAGGCTGTTATGCCGTGGATTTTCGGCAAGGTAGCCAAGCGTCTTGACCAGCTTCTTAAAAAACTTTTCTTCGTCCTTGTCCAATTTCCCCTGCAATTTGCGATTGCTGAAATCGTTCCAAAGCGCTGCCGTCTCCGGCAAACCCATGCGGATGTTAAAAGCCATTGGGATCTTTCAAGCCTCGATGAATGCCGACAGGTCAATCGGTGCGGACGCCAGCCCTTTTTTCAAATGAGCCACGGACTTGTCCAGCATTTTCAGGGAGCGGACAGAAATGGCCTGGGGCGACACCAGCACGCGCGGCTCAAGCAGATAACTGCCGTTCGACAATGCCTGGACATGGAAATACTTCGTCTTGGCGTTGCGCAGGCTGATGCGCTTCTTCGCATCGGCGGCCACGTCGTAATCTTCCACGACGGTGAGGCGTTGTTTCTGCTTGGGGCGCTCCAATGTCAATGTCGGCATGATTTTAGTGTGGTGGGAATTCCCACCCTTGTCAAACCCTCGCTTCGGTTTCAGCTGCGGGGGGACGGGATTCCGTTGCACCCGCCAAAACAATTTTTGAATTCCGGCTGCGGTGAACCCTGGAACGGAACGCCGAGCACCGTCTCGGCTCGAACCTAAAATTGTAGGAGACGACGTGAGGAGTCTCATTCTGAAAGCAAAAACGAGTTTGAGTCTCGCCACCTCGACTCCTACGAGTTGTTGGGGGCGAGCCGAGACGGTGCTCGGCGTTCCGCTGACGAAATGCGGCGCTCATTTCGGCTTCAACTGCGGGAACAGGATCACGTCGCGGATGCTTTCCTGCCCCAGCAACATCATGCAAAGCCGGTCAATTCCGATTCCGATTCCACCAGCCGGAGGCATTCCATGTTCCAGGGCTACCAAAAAATCCTCGTCCAGCTTCTGCTGTTCGCCGCCGGCCTGATGTTCCAGCGTCGTTCGCTGCGCGATGGGATCGTTCTGCTCGGTGTAGCCCGGCGAAATTTCCTGGCCGTTGATGCAGCACTCGAAGACTTCGACGGTCGTCGGGTCGTCGGGTGAAAGCTTGGCGAGCGGCACAAGTTCCTTGGGCAGATGCGTGACGAACGTGGGCTGGATCAGCGTCGGCTCGATGAATTTGGAGAACACGGCGTTCGTGACTTCAAAGTCTTCAAACTCCTTGCCGATTTCCGCGCCCATGTCGTGGGCTTTTTGGCGGCGTTCAGCGGCGGAAAGGGTGAACCAATCTGCGCCGGCTTTTTCTTTGACGAGGTCGTTGTATTTCGCGCGCCGCCACGTCGTGAGATCAATGACCTTAGTCAAATTTTCCGGTGGAATTGCAGTAGCTTCATTTTTCAAGTTTTGCAATTGCGGCAAAACTTGTTCGAGATAAGAAATAAATTCTTTTGTGTAATCCCCCACTCCGTTGGCTTCGATTCCCATTCCTGGCGCGAGTCGAAACATATTTCCTTGAACAGAACAGTTCACAAATGACTGCTTGGCTTGCTCGATTGCCCTATCGAACAAAGTTTGGTTGTTCGGATGAGCCAACAGCTCGAGTTCTTTAATTGATGTCAGGAAAACACGATTAAACTTATCAGCATCTTGGGCAAGAAGCTGGCTGTCAGACATTGATTTCTTGAAGTCTTCAATGAGTTTTTTATGTAGTGAGTTTAGTTTGCCAATTGAATTTTGAAGCTCGTTTTTCAGTTTTCTTTTTAGCGGGTGTTCAATAACCAGCGTCCCCAAAACTTTTTGCGCCACCGTCGTGATGAGCGACTCCACGAGTTCCATCATCGTCGCGTAATCGCCGAACGCCTGATACGCCTCGAGCATCGTGAATTCAGGATTGTGCCGGCGCGAGAGGCCTTCGTTGCGGAAGTTTTTCCCGATCTCAAACAACTTATCAATGCCGCCGACGAGCAGCCGCTTGTGGTAAAGCTCCAGCGCAATGCGCAGATAAAATTCGCAGCCAAGCGCGTTGTGAAAGGTCTTGAACGGTTGCGCCGCCGCGCCGCCGGGAATCGCCTGCATCGCGGGCGTTTCGACCTCGACGTAGTTGCGTTCGTGGAAAAAATTCCGGATCTCGTGGATGATGGCGCTGCGCTTGAGCATCACGTCCTTCACGTCGGGATTCGCGATCAAGTCGAGGTAGCGCTGGCGGTAGCGGATCTCGGTGTCTTCCAGTCCGTGCCATTTCGCGGGCGGCGGGCGCAGCGCCTTGGCGAGGATGGTGAAGCTGGCGAGCTTGATGGAAATTTCGCCGGTCTTGGTGGTGAACAGCACGCCCTTGACGCCGACAAAATCCGCGAGATCCAGGTGCGTGAAGATGAGAAACAGATCGTCGCCAAGGACATTTTTCTGCGCGTAAACCTGGATGCGTCCGCTCTGGTCGCGCACGTCAATGAACATGGATTTGCCCATGTCGCGGTGCGCGGTGATGCGGCCGGCGACGGCGACTTCACGGCCTTCGACGTAATTGCCGCGCGCCTCGGCGCAGGTTTCCGTGGGCGTGAACTTGTTTTGGAACGGGTCAATGCCCTTGGCGCGGAGGGCGGCGAGCTTGGCTTTGCGCTGTTCGATGAGTGAATTCGTGTCTTCCATAAAAATGGCGGCGGACAGTGAAGCACAAATTACGGGGGAAAACCAAGAAGCAAAGTGGGCTGGCGTTGGGATGTTAGATTGACCGGTGGTTATGCACCGCATACCCGCATTCAAGCCAGCCCGCCGCACACTACCCCCGGCCGGTGAAAGCGCAAGGGGTGAATTTTTTTGACCGTGCCTTCTCCCTCTCCCCTCGGAGGAGAGAGGGCCGGCCTGTCGCGCCGAAGTCAGACGAAGGCGGAGGTAAGGGGTGAAAATGCGACGGCTCAACATCCAACATTCAACATTCAACATTCAAAAAAGGCTGCCGGTCCGCCCCGACATTCGATGTTGAATGTTGAATGTTCGGCGTTGAATGTTCCCAGACAATCTCACCCCTCACCCTCAATCCCTCTCCTCTCGGATCCGCCTTCATCCAATTTCGGCGGGACGAGGGGGAGAGGGAAGCCCGAGGGCGCGCCGCCGCAATCGAAACTTGCCTTGAGCCGGGTTGGGCCTAGCATTTGCCGCAGTTGGCAGACGAAAATAATTCATAAAAAAACACCTCGCCCCGGCCCTCTCCCCATCCCGCTCCGAGCGGGACGCGGAGAGGGCGGGAAAAAAATAAATGATCCGGTCATTTGCATTCACCACGCAGGGCAAGCTGCACACGAAGGACATCGAGATTTTTCTGATGCCGACGCTGCTGGCGGACACGAATCTGTTCCTCTGGGTGGACCTGGAAAAGGCGACGCCCGAGGAGGCGAAGGAAGTCCTGGAACTGATCTTTCATTTTCATCCGCTGTCCATCGAGGACTGCGTGCTGCCCAGCCCGTCGCCGAAGGTGGAGGAGTATTCGCCCAAGGAGGGCGACCATTTCACGCCGTATCTGTTCATGGTGATCCACGCGGTGGACTACAGCCGCAAGGACGGCTGCTTCGGCACGAGCGAACTGAATTTTTTCCTCGGCAAAAATTTTCTCGTCACCTACCACGAGCTGCCGCTGCGCAGCGTTTCGACCGTGGAAGAGCAGGCGCTCAACGGGACGATGAACATCGCGCGCGCGCCGGATCGCGTGGCTCATTCGCTGCTCGACACGCTGGTGGACAATTACAAGCCCGCGCTGGACGAACTCGGCCTGGAGATCGCGGAACTGGAGCAGCTCGCCCTGCAGCGGCCGAACAAGGAGACGCTCAACAACATTTTGCAGGTGAAGAAGGAGGTGCTGCACCTGCGCCAGATCATCGGGCCGCAGCGCGAGGTGCTGTCGCGGTTCGCGAAGGGCGAATTCAAACTGGTGCGGCCGCATCTCGTGCCGTATTTCCGCGACGTTTACGACACGCTCTTCCACATCAGCGAACTCGCGCAGAACTACACCGATTCGCTCACGGGCATTTTGCAGGTGTATCTCAACATGTCGTCCAACCAGACGGGCGAAGTCATCAAGCTGCTGACGCTGGTTACTTTCGTCACCACGCCGTTAACGCTGGTGGGCACCTGGTATGGCATGAACTTCGCCGAGACCATGCCGGAATACCGGTGGAAATACGGCTACGAATACGCCATCGTCCTGACCGCCATTTCCACCATGGTCACCGTCTGGTATTTCAAAAAGAAAAAATGGTTCTGAGGGAGGAGCGGGAGAAACGCGGAGGCGCGGAAGGCTGCGGAGAAAAATTGAATTAACAGTTTCCCTGTTCTGCGCGTCTTTGCGCGGCCAGCAAATCGTGGGCGAAAAAAAGCGGCGCTGAAGCGGCCGCAGTCCAGACGCTGCCGCGAATCCCGAGGGTCATCAAACCTCGCGAAGCGTCTGGACTGCGG
>JAYVCM010000319.1:0-5270 GCA_043749955.1 Limisphaerales bacterium
TTCAGCGGCTTGGTGAAGAACACCGCCGGCACACTCTCATTGTCCAAGACGGGCAGCGGCACATTCAGCCTCGGCGGTGCGGCAAACAACACCTACAACGGCTTGACGGTGGTGAACGGAGGCACGCTGGCGCTAAACGCTACGACGGCCGGCATCTACGCCATCGGCGGCGACCTCGTCATCAACCCCGGCGCGACGGTGAACTATGGCTCGGCGCGCGACGAACAGATTCCGGACACGTCCAGCATCACCAACTCTGGCACGATCTCCTTCGGGGCGCGCAACGAGACGGTCAACGCTCTTTACAACAGCGGCGGAACCAACCTCATCAGTTCCGGCGCGCTGTTCTACAATGGTGGCGGTTACTCCACCAATGGCTACTTCAACTGCACCAGCAGCGGCATCATGCAGTTCAGCAACAACTGGACGGTGGTGAACGGCTTCATGGACATCACTTACGCTGGCACCGGCACGGCCGGTTACCGCATCCTCGGCCCGGACAACGCCGGCCTCGTCATTCCGGCCACCGCCACCGCCGCGACCACGTTCACCAACCAGGGCAACGCCAGCACCGGCGCTCGCTTCCTGTTTGGCCCGGCCTCGGCCCAGGCACCGGTCACGCAGGTGTTCACCTCCGTGCTGAACGTGCAGGACATCCCCGGCGTGGATCCGGATTTGAACATGGGTCTGATCATGACCAAGAGCAGCGGGTTCAACGGCAACGTCCGCAAGGACGGCGCCGGCAAGATGGCGGTTTCTGTTCCCGCCTCCAGCAGCTTCACCATCACCAACTTCATCATCAATGAAGGCACGCTGGCGCTGGTCGGTGCGGGCGCACTTTCCGCCCCGCAGAACCTGATTGTGAACAGCAACGCCACGTTCGACGTGAGCGGCATCGCCGGCGGCTACCCGCTCGGCGCGAATCAAACGCTGTCCGGCTTCGGCACGGTCGTGGGCACGCTGACCAACAACGGCGTCATCACCCCCGGCGCGTCCATCGGCACGCTCACCTTCAGCAACAGTCCCGTGCTCAACGGCACGGTGCTGATGGAACTGAACCGCACCAACGCGCAGAACGCTGACAAGCTGGTGCTGACCACCGGCACGTTGAACTACGGCGGCGCGCTGATCGTCACGAACATCGGCGACGCGCTGACGAACGGCGACACGTTTGTGGTCTTCCCCGCGCCGGGCTACGCCGGCGGGTTCACGAACATCATCCTGCCCGCGCTCGATCCGACGCTCGTCTGGAACACGAACAACCTCGCGGTCAACGGCAGCATCTCGGTGGTGCTCGGCATCAGCCCGTCGGCGCTCGTGCTGACCAGTTCGTCCAACCCGTCCGGCTATCTTGACGCGCTCACGTTCACCGCCACGGTCACGCCGACCAACGTCACCGGCAACGTGACGTTCTTCAATGGCGCGACGCCGTTCAGCACGAATGCCATGACCCTCGGCGTCGCCACCAGCGGCGGCATCAGCACGCTGGCGCGCGGGACGAACACCATCACCGCAGCCTACCTCGGCAATTTGAGTTACTACGGCAGCACTAACTCGCTCGCGCAGGTCGTCACCAATCATCCGCCGGTCGTGCCGAATGTCGGTTACTACCGCGGCGCCATCGCCTCCTACAAGATCAAGATCAGCGAACTGCTGACCAACTCCACCGATGCGGACGGCGACACGCTCGCCGCCAGCTTCGGCACCAGCACCAACGGCATCACGCTGGCCGTGGGCGGCGGATTCGCGCTCTACTACAACACCAACCTCGTCAACGACCAGTTGACCTACACCGTGAGCGACGCGTTCGGCGGCAGCAACTCGGCGAGCATCACCATCACCAGCGCGCCGTTCCTCACCGGCCAGAACGCCACCGTCACCGTCAGCGGCCCCACCGCCACCGTGAGTTTCGCGGGCATCCCCGGCTACAACTACGGCATCCAGCGCTCCACCAACCTGGTGAGCTGGGCCGGCCTCTGGACCACCAACGCGCCGTCCGGCGGCCTGTTCGAGTTCACTGACGACTTCAATGATCTTGGCGTCGTGCCCGCCTCCGCCTACTACCGTCTGCAATGGAACCCGTAAAAGTTCGCGGGCGAAAATAATTGCCGCCGCAGAATTAAAAACCGGGCCGTGCCAGTGCGCGGCCCGGTTTTGCGTTTGCTGCGGTTGGACGGCGAGCCAGCATCAGCCCAAACGCCGCAGATGAATTGCCACAAAAAGGCACCAGCGACACAAAACATGGAGGGAAATTAGAACAACAGCCGGGGGTGATTTTTTTTTCGCCTTTTGTGCCTCTTCGTGGCTGTTTGAATTGCGGGTTCCAGGATCAACTGCCGGGACGCCAGCGGATGGGTGTAAATATTTTCCACAGCCTGCCGTCCGACCATGTTCGCGTGCCGGGAAAGTCATGGGGCATCTCGCGGACCCCGCCCCCGGAGCGCCGGTCTCCGACCCGGCCGGCATTGAACTTTTCCCGCAAACGCTCCGGATCGGAGATCGGCGCTCCGCCACGCCGGCAGGGGCGGAGGCAGTGTCAAGCTGCGGACGAAAGTCATCCAGGGGCAAAAGGCGTTTGCTGATTTTGAAAAATCTTTTAATCTGGCGCATGAAATTCAGCCTGCGAAATCCCTTCTGCGTCTTCGGCCTTGTGCTGGCGTGGCGGGTGGCGCTGCTGGTTTTCACCGCCCAGCCCATCCCGGCGAACGACGCGTTCAGCTACGACGGCGCGGTGGTGAACTATCTCCGCACCGGCCATTACTGCAATCCCAGCCTCGCCCTGGTCTTTCCGATCTCCGGGAACGAAATTTATTCCCAATACCCGCCGCTGTATCAAGGCGCGCTGTTCGGCTGGATGAAACTTTTCGGGACGAGCGTGATCTCGGCCATGGTTCTGCACTTCGCGCTGTTTGCCGTTGCGGGATTGCTCGCGCTGGGCCTCGTGAAAAAGTTTTTTCCGGCGGCGACCAATTATGCGCTCGTGGCGCTGTTGTTTTTTGGTTTCACCTTTGGCGACCGCCCGGAAGATCTGGCGTATGTCTTCGGCCTGGGTTCGCTCGGGCTGGTCACGCGGCAGATCTCCGGCGCGAACCCCGGTGTTGCGAACGCGGCCGGCACGGCGCTGCTGTTGTGGCTCGCGCTTTACACGTCGGTGATCGTGGGCGCGTATTTTTTCGGCATCGGATTCCTGACGTGCGCGGCGGCGTGGTGGTGGCGGCGGAAAATCATGTTGTTCGTGCCGTTCGTGCTGGCGGCGCTGCTGTTTGCAGTCGTCACCATTTTCATCGCCAAAACGGAGCCGCGCTGGTGGGCGGGCTTCATGGAAAGCGCGCGGCAGCAGTCGGTGCTGACGACCGGGTTTCACGCGCCGGTGCTTTTGGACCTCATCAAGCTCGCCCGCACCGCGCCGGTCTTTTTGCTCGCGCTGGCGGCGCTGCCGTTCGTCGTCGCGCGGCGGAAAGAAATTTTCTCCGAGGCCGCCGCGTGGCTGTGGCTCGTCGCCGGAATTTTTGTGATGGGCGGCGTGCTGCTGGCGCTGGACATGACGCTGCTCCCGTCCAATTACGTCGGCTATGTGATGTTCTCGCAAATCTTCCTCGCCGCCGGAATGCTCGCGCTGGCGGCGAAATTTTTTCCGGCCCGTGAAAATTTGCTGCGCCTCGCGCTGGCCGGCTGCGTGGTCCTGGTTTCCATCCGCGCCATCGGCATGACGACCTGGGGCGCGGCCTGCGCGTGGAAAAACAGTTATTGGACGACGCACGAAACGCTGCGGGTGGAGCTGGAGCCGTTCACAAAATCGGACGCGCCGGCATTTGTGTCGTCCGCGTTTTTATACAGCGGGGCGGAATTCGGCGTGAAAAACCTGATCTACGGCGACTGGTATTTTGACCACGCCGCGTGGACGAACAATGCCGACCTCATCGCCTTGATCCGCCTCAAGCCGGCGAAGCTCGTGCTGACGCAGTTTGATTACCACCGCAGCTACGTCCCGCTGCTGGAAAAATTGCGCGCGCAGCCCGGCCTCGTGGAAGTCCGTGTGCGCGACCTGGCGGCGGTGCGGACGCCGGATTCGATCCCGTCCCTGCAGCGCGTGGTGCAGCACATCTCGTGGGCGCCGGTGATCGTGGATTTGGAATGGAAATAAAAAACAGGCCAGCATTATGAAAGAAAACAACAGCCTCGAAGCGTTGATAAATCCCGGCGATGCCGAGAATTTTTTTGACATCGCCAGCCTGCCGGAATTTGAACCCGGCATCACCACGGAATACAACCGCGCGAACGCGCTCTGGCTGGCGGAGTTTTGCCGCCTCATCTACCGGCAGGAAACCGATGAGAAAAAGCCGCGTCCCACCGGCTTCCGCACGCGCGATAAAATTCTAAATCCACACGGCTGGCACCAGGAACCGGAGGATTTTTTCAACCTTGGCTCCACGCAGGCGGCGCTCTTCACCAGAACGAAGCCGGATTGCGGCGTGCTGGTCTTTCGCGGCACGCTTGGATTGGCGGACATCATCACGGACGCGCAATTCGTTCTGGCCGGCTGGCTGCCCAACGCCGGAAAGGTTCACACCGGCTTCCGCGATGCGCTCGAAAAAGTGTGGAGCAAAATTGAAACGCGGCTGGCGGATTTTCCGCACCCGGTCTTTTACACCGGCCACAGCCTCGGCGCGGCGCTGGCCACGCTGGCGGCGGCGCGGGTGCTCGTTGAAGGCAGACTGCCAAAGCCGGCCGCGCTTTACACGTTCGGCTCGCCGCGCGTCGGGGATGAGGATTTCACCAAGACGCTGCGCAACGTTTATCACTTCCGTGTCGTCAATGACAACGACATTGTCGCGACGGTGCCGCCGCCGCTGCTGTTCCGGCACGATGGCGAGCTGCATCAGATCCGGCGTGATGGCCGGATCGAAGTGCATCCGCGCGGCGCGGATGCGCTCAAGAGCATCCGACCGGGCCTGCTCACCGGCCGCACCGCCGCCGCGCTCAACGGACTGGTCGCCGGCCTGCGGGCTTTTGGTCTGGGCTTGCCCGAGCAGCTCACCGATCACTCGCCGGTGAATTACACCGCGCACTTGGAGGCGGCTGGGTAGGAAAAATACATTTTGTGGGCGCCCGTGATCCTGGATTTGGAGCGGAAAAATCTTTAAGGCTGAAGCGCAGGTGAATTGTCTGCTGCATTCGTTAATGGGAAAAGCGGCGCTGAAGCGACCGCAGTCCAGACGCTTCGCGCGAACCGGACACTTTACGAACTTCGCGAAGCGTCTGGACTGCGG
>JAYVCM010000320.1:0-3951 GCA_043749955.1 Limisphaerales bacterium
CGCGCCGACGGAAATGAAATCCACGCCGGTCTCCGCGATGTTGCGGACGGTTTTCAGATTCACACCGCCGCTGGCTTCGGTCTTCGCGCGACCTCGCACGATTTTCACCGCCTGTCGCAACTGCGCCGGGGTCATGTTGTCGAGCAGGATAATGTCCGCGCCCGCATCGGCGGCCTGCGCGACTTGTGCCAGCGTGTCCGCCTCGACTTCGACTTTCAGCTTCGGAAACTTTTTACGCGCACGGGCAACGGCGGCGGCGATGGCGTTCGGCTTTTCATTCCGCAGCGCGACGAGGTGGTTGTCCTTGATGAGCACCATGTCAAACAGGCCGATGCGATGGTTTTTTCCTCCACCGCAGGCCACGGCATATTTTTCAAAGCGCCGCCAGCCCGGCGTGGTCTTGCGTGTGTCCAGAATCTTGGCCCGTGTGCTTTTGATGGCGTCGGCGAATTGCGCGGTGGCCGTCGCGACGCCAGAAAGCCGCTGGACAAAATTCAGTGCGACGCGTTCCGCGCTCAACAAGGCGCGGGACGAGCCGGAAATTTTCAACAGCGCGTCGCCGGCTTTCACCCGCTGTCCATCACGGGCGAGTTTTTTGATTTTAATTTTTGGCGAAAGTTGCTTGAACGCGATTTCCGCAAACTGAATTCCGACTACGACCAGCGGCTCGCGCGCCCGCATGAGCGCAACGGATTTTGCGGCAGCGGGAACGGTGGCGAGCGTCGTCACGTCGCCGCTGCCGAGGTCTTCGGCGAGCACGGCCCGGATGGCGCGGCGGATTTCTGCGGCGGTGAGTTCCACGCGCACAAGATGACGGCGGCTGAAAAAAGGAAAAGCAAAAAGACACGGCGGGATGGCTGGCTGGTCAACGGGCGCATCTCAGTTTCTTGCAACGCCGAATCAAGCATCTCATTAACACCCAACTTTAGTTGGGTGTTAGGTGTGCCAAATGGAACCGAACCGCTTTAGCGGTTTCCCGGGCGCAAAAACCGCTAAAGCGGTTAAGTCAGCAGGCGTCGCTAAACACCCAACTAAAGTTGGATGTTAATGAGAAACCCAGATCGGTTGCCAGAAAGTGAGCTGCGCCAATGGTTCGCCGCTGGTTGAGGCTCGGGCGGGCAAGCGACGGAGCGCGGACAGCCTTGTCCGAATGTTTCCACACCGGGATTCGCGCGGACATGGCTGTCCGCGCTCCGTTCAGCCCTCCGCAATTTTCCGCACGATGAACCCCGCCGCCGCAAATCCGAACGCGCCCGTGACAAACGTCGCCGAGCCGAGGCCGTCGTTGCAGTTCAGCCGTAGTGGCACAGGCATCTTGCCTGTGTGTTCATCGGAAAATTCGGAACTGACAGGCAGGATGCCTGTGACGCTACGGTTTTCGCACACCGAACCGTCCGGCTGCGGAAACACCGTGCGTTCCACCGAATACACGCACGGCACGCCCATCACCCGAAGCTCGGCGGGGAAATTGTGCTCCTGCCGCAACCGCCGCCGCACTTCGGAGAGCAGCTTGTCGTGGCTGGCCTTCGACAGATCGCCGACGCGCACGGAGGTCAGCTCGCGCCGACCGCCCGCGCCGCCACATGCCACCACTGGAAAGTGGTTTTCGCGGCAGCGCACGAGCAGCAGAACCTTGTTCGGCACGTTGTCAATCGCGTCGAGGACGAAATCAAATTTCGGCGCGAGCAATCCGGCGGCGGTCTGTTCGTTGAAAAATTTCTGTTCCGCCGTCACGCGACAGTCAGGATTGATGGCGCGGATGCGCTCGGCCATCGCTTCGACCTTGGCGCGGCCCACGGTTTCGGTGAGCGCGTGGAGCTGGCGGTTGATGTTAGAGACGCAGACCTCGTCCAAGTCCACGAGCGTGAGCGCGCCGACGCCGGAACGCGCCAGCGCTTCCGCCGCCCACGCGCCCACGCCGCCGATGCCGATGACGCAGACATTCGCCGCGCGCAGCTTTTGCAAGCCGTTCTTGCCATACAACCGCGCGATGCCGCCGAACCGGGTTTCAAAATCACTCATGCGAATCGGAAAAATTAAACCACGATACACACGAAACACACGAAAGGAAAATTGTGGCATGAAGCGAAACGCAGAGACGCAGAGGGCGCGGAGAATCGCAGAGAAAATCTGATGGGGAAAGCTCTGCGTTCCCCGCGTCCCGGCATTTCACCCCGCCGGGAAACAATCGAAAATGCATGAAACCGACCAGCTCACAGGCAAGATGCCTGTGCCACCAAACGCGTGCCAAAGGCCGCCAGGCACGGGAAGTATTTGGCAATTCTGCGCCTTGTGTTTTTTGGGCCGCGCGCGGAAATTGCCGCATGAAAACAAATCACGCGTCCCGTTACACCGGCGAGGTGGTTTATCTCTACGCGTTCGACGTGGCCTACGACACGGCGCGACGACCGTTGAAAACCTTGCTCGGCCAGCCCGCCGCGCAGTTCGCGGTGGACGCCAGCAAACGCAGCCCGCGCCAGTTGTTTTTCTACAAGCCACAGATGATCCGCCTGCCGCCGATGGAACGCATCGGGCCGCTCGGGGCGGTGCGCGTCGAGCGCGTCATCAAACTCCTGCCCGTCGGCGCGATCAGCATCACCGTGCGCGTGCCGTTCGCGGTGAACCATGTCGAGGAGCTCGTCGCCTTCCACGACCTGCAGTTCAGCAACGGTTCGTTGCACGACGAAGTCCGCCGCCTCGCGCAGGAAGTGGTCGGCGAGCTGCACGCGCATCTGATCCGGCCGCAGCCGCAGTTGCCGGAAGAGGAGGCCTACACGGTTTTTTGCATCGCCGCGCCGGTGTTGAACGCCGACAACGAGCCGATGAATGCGGAGCAATGGTTCCAGGCGCATCGCCGGCAGATCGCCGCGCTGCTCACGCAGGAGGAAAAAATGGAGCGGCTCTCGAAACAGGAGGCCGAGGAATCCACCGCGCGCTACTTGAGCTACTACGACAACGACGTCGTCGTCATTGACTGGGATGCGGCGCTGCTCGTGGACGAGCCGCAGGATTTCGACGAGGCGCTTTACATCATGGAACTCGCCAATCTCCAGCTCGCCGAACTCGAAGCCTACGACCGGCTGCTCGACGACGCGCTGGAACGCTCCTATCGCGACCTCGGCGAACGGCCGCTGCGTTCGCGCGGCGACATCCTGCGCGAGCTGCGTGAAATCCGCATAGACATGGCGCGCTTCAACGACGAGCTGTCCAACATCACGAAATTTTTCGGCGACTGGCACCTGGCGCGCATCTACGAAAAGATTTCGTCGCGCTTCCATCTCACCGACTGGCACCGCACGATTGACGGCAAGCTCAAGACGCTCGACGACCTCTACCAGATCCTCAAGCACGACCGGAACAACCGCGTGATGGTCTGGCTGGAGATCGCCATCGTGCTGCTGTTCGTGATTGACCTGGTGATCCTGGTGCTGGGGTTGAAGTGAGCCGGATTTTTCAGCGCAACAATTCCTTCACCTTCGCCGCGTCACTCGTCGGCGGCTGGCACGCGGTTCCCGTGCAGACAAAAACCGTCGCGTCATTTTTCGCGGTCAATGTTTTCGCAAACGGTTCCACCGCGCCGGTGTTGCCCAAGACAATTTTGTTCGGCTGATAGACCGAGTGGGCGGCGCGGAGGAGCTTGTGAAAATTCTTGGAATGCGCGTCGCCCGCGATGACGACGCGGCGCGGTTCGTCCAGCCAGAAATCCACCGCGTGCAGCATGAACGCCAGTCCGGCAGGCTGGTTTTGCAGGCGGTGCGCGAAGAGCTGCAGCGTGGCCTCGGCGGGCTGCTTGAAATCTTCGCGGCCGGTGATGGCGGCGAGTTTCAGCAGCGCGAGCGTGGCCACGGAATTGCCGCTCGGTTCCGCGCCGTCGTAATCGTCCTTCACGCGCAGGATCAAATCGTTCGTGCCGGCGGGACTTTGCCAGAAGCCGCCGTTCGCCGCGTCGTA
>JAYVCM010000321.1:0-5577 GCA_043749955.1 Limisphaerales bacterium
TCTCCATGTTGTGGCCGGGTTGCTACACCATCCCGGCCGATGGGGACATTCTTATCGAGTTGGCATGGGGACATTCTCATGGAGTTCCGACACGCTGCAGATGGTCGCTTGGCAGTCCGGCATTGTCTGTGTTAAACTGCCGCCATGAAAACGATTTCAACTTCGCAACTTCGTTCACGGACGCGCTCGCTGGTGCGCACGCTGGAGGGCGGCAAGGCCGTGTCGCTCACCTATCGCGGACACAAGCTCGCGAGCATCTGGCCGCTGAAGTTGAAAAACGGCGTCGGCGCGGACGATCCGCTTTACCGTTTTCATCGTCTCGCGGACAAGCTCGCCAAGCCGCTGACCGACCGGGACATTGACCGCCTCGTTTATGACGGCCCTCTTCATTGACAGCGGCGGCTTCTACGCCTTGGTGTCGGCGGAAAGCGCGGCGCACAAGGACGCGGTTGCCATCATGGAAGAATCTCGTCGCACGCGCCGCCGAGCGGTCACCACGGATTACATTTTGGACGAGACTGCCACGTTGCTGTGCGCCCGTGGACTGACGAAGCAGTTGAAGGAATTTCTGAAGCTCACGGAAACGTCGCAAGCCTTGAGCATTGAATGGATGACCCCAGATCGTTTTGCGGCGGCGCGGGCATTCATGTTGAAGCATCTGGATCAGGAATTTTCATTCACGGACTGCGCGAGTTTTGTTGTGATGAAGGAGCTTCGGCTCACGGATGCGCTGGCGACGGACAAACATTTTCGCATCGCGGGATTTAATCCGCTGTTGCCGGGTTAAGTTGCGCGTTTAATTTTTCTTCCGGTAAATAAACCACCAGAACCAGATCGTTCCCAGTGCGCCGCAGATGGCCGCGCCGATGAAATTCGCCTGCGGACTCACGCTCCACAGCCACGCGCCGAGAAACGAGCCGCTCGTCACCGTGCAATCGCGGATGAGATAATACGCGCCGTAAGTCCGCGCGCGCAGTTCCGGCGCGGCTTCGCCGATGATGAGCGCCTTGCGCGCCGGTTCGCCGAATTCCTTCAGCCCGCGCACGACAAACGCCAGCGCCAGCCATTTGAAATCGTGCGCCCACAGCAGCGTCAGCGGAAACAGCGTGAAGAAAATGAACGTGATGAGCACGAATGGTCGGCGTCCGTATTTGTCCGCGAGATGCGCGACGGGAATGTAGCAGAACATCGCCGTGACCATCTCAAACGTGATGAGATAACCGAATTGCTGCGCCGTGATGCCGCCGTGATCCATCGCCCACAGAATGACGAACGCATACGGAATCCGTTCGCAGAAGCGGATGAGAATGTCGCTGACAAGCAGTTCGCGCAGCGCGGGAGAGAAGGATTTGACGATGGTGAAAAAAGTCGGTGCGGCGGCCGTTTCAGCTTGTAGGAGACGACGTGAGGAGTCTCTAACTGGATCCCCGTTTTTAATTTGAGACTCGTCACCTCGTCTCCTACCAGAATTATTATCCGGCTCGAACATGAACCATTGAAACGCGAGTGTCAGCAAACTCATCGCGATGCAGAGCGCGAGCGCGTAACGCACGCCGTCCGTCCAGCCGAAGCGCGTGAGCAGCCAGCCGCCGAGGAGCGGGCCGAGCATCATCGGCACGCGGCGGATCATGGATTGCACGCCCACGCCCATCGTGTGCCGGCTGCTTTGCAACGATGTGGCGATGACGGAAAACGTCGCGGGCAAAGACAGCGCGCTCCACGCTAGAAATAAAAATGAGCCGAGCAGCAGTGCGAGCCAGCTTTGCCAGAGCAACACCAAAATGTAACCGGCGATGGAAATCAAACTGAACAGCAACAGTGATTTTCGTTGTCCCCAATGATCCGTTAGCCAGCCGCCGGGATAGGCATAGATTGCGCCGAGAAAAGTTTGCAACGCGTCAAACAGCCCGATGATCAAGATGCTGCCGCCAAGCGTCTCAATATATTTTGGCGCGAAGCCGAGCCACAATTTTTCGCCCGTGCCGGCCAGCACCAGTGCGACGAGCAGCAGCGAGGTGTTGCGCCGCAGCGCGAGGAATTCAGAAATTTTTTGCCAGCCGTTCAAGCCGGAATTTTAACGCAAAGACGCAAAGGCGCAAAGGCGCAACAAAAAATCAAATCGTTAAGCGTTCGGTTCGAGCCTCAACAGTTCAAATTGGCTTTGCCCGTTTTTGCTTGGCGTCTTTGCACCTTCGCGTCTTTGCGTTAATTCAGAACCTCAATGCCCCATCATCCGCCACACCAACCCCAGCGCACCCGCACCCAAAATCACCGGGATGATGCCCCATTTCCAGCGCACCATGCCGATGAAGGCGACCACGCACACCACGATGGCGTAGTAATCCACGCCGCCCGTTTCCGGCAGCATGACGTGCAATCCGAACCACACCGCAAGGTTCAGCACCACGCCGACGACCGCCGCCGTCACGGTGGACAACGCCGCCGTTAATTTTTTATTCCCGCGCATCTGTTCGATGTGCGGTGCGCCGAGAAAAATCCAGAGGAAGCACGGCAGAAACGTCGTCCATGTCGTGATGAACGCGCCGAGGGTGGCGGCGGTGAGCGGCGTCAACGTGCCGGGTTGATTCCACGCGCCGAGGAAGCCGACGAATTGCAGCACCATGATGAGCGGGCCGGGCGTGGTTTCCGCGAAGGCCAGTCCGTCGAGCATCTGCCCGGCGTTCAGCCAGTGAAAATTTTCCACGGCCTGCTGCGACACATACGGCAGCACCGCATACGCGCCGCCGAACGTGACCATCGCCGCCTTGCTGAAAAAAATTCCCTGCTGAAACAGCGCGGACTTCGTGCCGAGCCACGCGCCAAGCAGCGCCACCGGCAGCCACCACAACGCGAGGCACGCCAGCGTCACGCGGATTGCCCGCGCCCATGTTGGCCGCGTGTGTTCGGCGATGTCGCCCTCGTCGCTGATAACCGTCTCCGCGCCTTTTTTTGCACCGTGACCTTTGAGGACGACAAATTTTTCCGGCCAGAATTTCTCACCGATGAAGCCGATGACGCCCGCCGTCACGATGATGACCGGAAACGGCACCTTGAAAAAATAAATGGCGGTGAACGCCAGCCCCGCGAGCGCCCACATGATTTCATTTTTCAACGCCTTGCTGCCGATGCGCAGCACCGCGCCGAGGACGATGGCGAGCACGGCGGGTTTCAAGCCGTAAAAAATCGCCGCAACCCACGCGACATTTCCGTAAGTGACATAGACGAAGCTCAACGCCCACAAAATGAACATGGACGGCAGCACGAACAGCGCGCCCGCCACGATGCCGCCCCATGTCCGGTGCAGCAGCCAGCCGACGTAGGTGGCGAGCTGTTGCGCCTCCGGCCCGGGCAGCAACATGCAGTAGTTCAGCGCGTGCAGAAACCGCGCCTCGCTGATCCACTTTTTTTTGTCCACCAGTTCGGCGTGCATGATGGCGATCTGCCCCGCCGGCCCGCCGAAGCTGATGAAGCCGAGCTTGAGCCAGAAGCGGAACGCCTCGGCGAACGAAGGATGGCGCGGCGTTTCCGTTGCGGCGGCGTGGAGTGTCTTGGCGCTTTCTCCCTCTCCTCCATCGGATGGAGGAGCGGGCCGGGGAGAGGAGGAGCTATGATTTTTCAATTCAAATCCCCTCTCCCCAGCCCTGCCCATGAACCGGAACGCCGAGCACCGTCTCGGCTTGTCGCCGCAACTGAATCTTGACTCGCCGGGACGGTGCTCGGCGCTCCGCTCCGGTTCAGGGGCACAAATCGGGAGCCATGGCGGCTCGTGGAATCTCTCCCCGTTTGATCGGGGAGAGAATTCCCCGGACTGGACTTTCGCGCGTTGAACCCCTGAACGGGCCAGGACAACTTTGTGTTGCATATGCAACACAAAGTTGTCCAACCCTTCGGCTGCGGTTCATGGGGAGGGAGCCGGACGAGTTGCACGGACGCGCCGGGTGCTGACGACGGCTTGGTTTCAATATTCATTTATTTCCCGCCATGATGCGCCGCTGACATTCGGCAAACAAGGCGTCATAGACGATGAACTCGCGTTGCAGAATTTCATGGTCACTCAAACCGAGCGCGCTGAAACCGAACGCCACCCAGCGCAAACCTTCGCCCGCCGGATGCGGATTGGACGGATGCGAGTCGGCGGCGCGGACGATTTCGCCGAGCAGTTGCAGCGCGGGGTCAGTCAGCTTGTATTTTTTCAGAATAGAATTGAACGAAACATCTTCGCCGTGATGGCCGAGTTCGCAGCCGTCAATGTCATAGGGAATCGCGCCGAGTTCTTTCGCCTTCGACTCAACTTGATGCGCGGGAACAAAAATAAATTCTGCCGCCGGATCAATGAATTTTTTCACGAGCCACGGACAGGCGACGCGGTCCACTTTGATTTTTTCGCGGGTGATCCATTTCATGCGGCGAGTATTGCCGGACTAGATAATTGTGACAACCATTTCATTTGCAATGGACGCGCCGAGCCAGCATTGTGACGCCATGAAAACCCCATTTCGTTTCCACCTTCCGCTGGCCGGCCTGGTAGTTGCGTTTGCCGCAGCGGCGCAATCGCAACCGCTGGACACGGCGAAAATTGAAGCCATCACCGGCGTCAAGGGCACGCTCAACACCAACGAGGGCGTTTTCAAGATCACGTCGCCGCGCAATGATGCAAAAATTTCCGTGGACGGCTGGACGATGCCGCCGTTCATGGGCCTCGCGTCATGGGCGGCGTTCACCGAACAAAAATCCGACGACGTGATGGTGATGGGCGACACGGTGCTGTTGCAGGACGAGGTGAATCCGGTGATGAGCGTGGCGCTGGACAACGGGCTTTCCGTCACCGCGCTGCACAACCATTTCTTTTACGACGAGCCGAAGGTTTATTTCATGCACATCAGCGGGCAGGGTTCGGCGGAAAAACTTTCCGGCGCGGTGAAAAAAGTCTGGGACACGATCAAGGAAATCCGCGCGGCGAATCCGTCGCCGGCAAAAACTTTTGGCGGCGCGGCGATGCCCGCGACAAATTCCATCACCGGCCAGGCCATTGAAAAAATTCTTGGCATGAAGGGACAGGCGAACAACGGAATGTTCAAAGTCGTCATCGGGCGCACGGCGAAGATGCCCTGCGGCTGCGAGATGACCAAGGACATGGGCGTGAACACCTGGGCGGCGTTTGCGGGCAGCGATGGCAACGCGCTGGTGGACGGTGATTTTGCCGTGCACGAAAATGAACTGCAGGGCGTGCTGAAAATCCTGCGGAAGAATGGCGTCAACATCGTGGCCATCCATTCGCACATGACTGGGGAAACTCCGCGCACACTGTTCCTGCATTACTGGGGACGCGGCAGCGCGGCGGATCTGGCGAAGGCGCTCAAGGCCGCATTGGATACGCAGGAAAAATAAACTTTGTTCGCGGCTCCCCTCTCCCCTTGGAGGGGAGAGGGTCAGGGTGAGGGGTGAAAGCTGCTGACATTCAAATTGCTTTCTTATTTTCCAGCCGCCCCCTCACCTCAATCCTCTCCCCCGAGGGGGAGAGCAAGCCGGAGGCGCAGGGCATCACGCAATCTGTGCTGCGAGCGAGTTGGCGATGTC
>JAYVCM010000322.1:0-8275 GCA_043749955.1 Limisphaerales bacterium
GTAGGGCGGATGACAATGGCAGGTGGCGAAGGCCTTGGGCTGGCTCTTCATCATCTGCAAGTGCATGAGGATTTCGCTCGTGCGCGGTTTCGTGCCGCAGAGCTGCTTGCCCTCGAAATCCACGAGGCACATGTCCGACGGCTTGAGCGAGCCTTTGCTGACGAGCGTGGGCGTGCAGATGGCGATGTCTTCACCGACGCGGATGGCCATGTTGCCGCCGTTGCCGTCCACATAGGCGCGCTTCCAGAGGCGATGGCCCATCTCGCAAATCTGCTCCTTCAAGCTGTGCGCGTAGGGCGAGGCGAAGAACGCGTCGAGTTCCGACTTCGGCGACTTGGAGCTCAACTTTTTCGCGGGCGGAGAAAGTTTGTCGGCGCTGGCGGGTGCAGCGGCGTTGCCGGTGGCGATGGCGCGCGCGCCGTTGGTCTCGATGTCCTGCAAGAGTTCGCGCGCCGACGGCGTGACGATGGCGTCGGCGGGGATGCTGACGCCCTTGCCGCTGCTGATCATTTCTTGAATGTCACGGACGCTGATAACTTGGCTCATAAATTTTATATCGTAGGACAGGCGTCGCGCCGGTCTCATTCCAAATTTTCAATTAGAGTCAGGCGCGACGCCTGACCTACCCTTTCCACGGGTTGTAAAACATTTCGTCCACCAGCGCGCAATTGATCGCGTCAATCGGCGGATACACCTCAAACGGCTGCGCGGCCTCGCGGCCCTCTTCGTAACCGATCACGTCGTTCACGCCGCCGCCGATGTTGTCATATACAACGAGGCTCGGATCGGTGCCCATGCCCGGCTTGGCATCGAGACCGGCGGCATATTGCTCGCGGCTCAACGGGCTGACGACGAGGAAGCGTCCGCCCTTCAGCAAATCCACCGACTTGCTCAACGTGACCCGACCGATGACGGTGCCGAGTTTCATGCGACAAAAAATCCGAATGACAAATGACGAATGACGAATGAAATCCGAATTTCAAAATCCGAATAACAACCATTACGCATCGCCTGGCATTTGGGCTTCGGGCTTTGGGCTGCGTTCGTCATTTGACATTCGTCATTCGTCATTTTCATATTCTAGTTCCTGGTTCGGATTCATCCACGATGCCGACGATCAGCCAGCGCACCGGGCTTTTGTCCACGCCCACCGCGCGCCGCGCCGCGATGCCGTCCGACGAAATCACCACCTGCTGGTGCATGCCCGCACCGTGCGAATCAATCGCGATGATCGGCACGCCTTCCGGCTGCCCGGCGCCGCTGATCGGCTGGCAGATCAACAGGCGCCACGCTTCGAGACTCGGATGTTTCCGGGTCGCCACGATGTTGCCTTCGACGCGCGCTAAAAGCATAAATTCAAACCGCGAATGGACGCGAATGGACGCGAATTCGGAACGCCGAACATCCGTTCGGCTTGGACCGAAAACAAAAACTTTCCGACGAGCCGGCCTGAAGATCGGCGCTCCGTTCCCATCCGTGTTTATTCGCGTTCATTCGCGGTTAATAAATTCGGAGGTTGTCCACCATCACGCAGCGGCGGACGCGCGTGAACGTGCGGGGATTCGTGATGCCTTCGCCCGTCGGCGTGGCGACGCTGAAACTCAGATAACCTTCACCGCCGAGGCCGAGGCCGGCCATGGACGGGCCGTTCTTCACGAACAACGTCGTGTCCAGCGCGCGCGCCATCGCCGTGATGTTCTCCACGTCATGCGAATGGATGATGGCGGTGTGTTTGTAATTATGCTCGGATTGCAGCGAGCGCTCGATGCCGTCCTCGACGCTCTTCACGCGCACGATGGGCAGCATCGGCATCATCTGTTCTTCCTGCACGAACGGGTGCATCGCATCGGTTTCGCCAAAGAGCAACTGCGTGCCGGACGGAATGTTCATGCCTGCCGCCTGCGCCAGCACGGACGGATCTTTGCCGATGAAATCTTTGTTCGTGTGCGCCTGCGCACAGCCGCCGCCCTGGCCGGGCGTGATGGTGAACGCGGCCTTGGTAAGATTTTCCAACTGCGATGAATTCAATTTCACCGCGCCGTTCTCGGACATCTTCTGCATCAGCTTGTCCGCGACGCTTTCGAGGACGAAAACTTGTTTCTCGCCGATGCACAAAAGATTGTTGTCGAATGCCGCGCCGGAAATGATCGCCTTCGCGGCGCGCGCCGGGCAGCAGGTATCGTCAACCAAGACGGGCGGATTGCCGGGGCCGGCGCAGATGGCGCGCTTGCCCGTCAACATCGCCGCCTTCACGACCATCGGTCCGCCGGTGACGAGCAGCAGGCGGGTAAATTCGTTTTTACAAAGCGCGTTGAAGGAATCGAGCGTCGGCTTCTCGATGACGCAGCAGATGTTTTCAATGCCCGTCTCGCGATAAATGGCCTCGTTGTAGGCGCGCACGGCGGTGGCGGCGCAACGTGACGCGCTCGGATGTGCGTTGAAGACCACGGAATTTCCAGCGGCGCAAATGTTGACGATGTTGCCGCTCAAAGTGGGGATGGAATGGGTGCTGGGCGTGACCGCGCCGACGACACCGAACGGCGTGAATTCTTCCAGCGTGATGCCGTGGTCACCGCTGCGCGCATCCGGCCGCAGCCAGTCCACGCCGGGCACGAGCTTGATGATTTGCAGCTTGGCGATTTTGTGGTCGAGCCGGCCGATTTTTGTTTCGTCGAGTTCCAGCTTGCCCCAGGCCTCGGCATTTTTCTCCGCGAGCGCCTTGACGATCTCTTCAATCTTGCGGCGCGCGGCAATGCCTCCCTGCTTGAGTTGCAAAAATGATTCCTGCGCGGCGGCACAAGCTTCTTCCGCTGTCGCGAACACGCCGAACTTCCCGCGCAACGCGGGCGCAGCAGAAACTTTCTTCGTCCCGCAGCCGCACGAATCTGATTTCGGCGCGGGCGACGGTGCGGACGGAGCAGGGGAGGGTTTGGTGGTGGCGGTCGCGGTGCCGCCTAATTTGCCGAGCACCTCGGCCACCACGTCACGGATCAAAGTTTCGTTCACGGCACTCATAAAATTTTTAACCACGGATGGACACGGATCCCGCACAGCGGGACGGATTCAAAAAAACTGCACTTGGACACGGCGCGGGGTTTCTGCTAAATTGACCCGCAGAAAAAGAAAGCCGATATGTCCATTCAACTGCAAATCGAGATGCCCGGCGACTTGGCGAAATTCCGCCTGCCCAAGGGCGTTCACCAGCGGCTGCAAGCCTTGCTTGACAAGCAGGACGAAGGCCGGGCTTTGACGCCATCCGAAAAGCGCGAGGCCAAAGGTCTGGTCGAAATGGTTGATATGCTTTCGCTGCTTCGTTTGCGCTCCCGCCGTCTGGGCGGTCGCCGGTCATAACCGCATGGACGTTCCGGCGCAACTGCGGCGTCAGGTCATGCTTCGGGCGGCAAACCGCTGCGAGTATTGCGGACTCTCCCAAACCAGCCAGGAAGCGGTCTTTCACCTTGACCATGTAATTCCCGTTTCCGCTGGCGGTGAAACCAGCCTCGACAATCTGGCGCTGGCTTGCGTTTCTTGCTCGCTGCACAAAGGTGCGCGGCAATTTGGGACTGATCCGCGCACCGGAAAACTCGCTGCCATTTTCAATCCCCGTCGCGACTCGTGGCGTTTGCATTTTCGCTGGAGCGAGGTTGAAATTGTCGGCCTCAGTCCGATGGGGCGTGCCACGGTTGCTGCTTTGGCGATGAACCGCCTCGTCGTGCTCGCCATCCGCACGGAGGAAGCGTTGCGCGGCCGGCATCCGCCGCCAAAACATCTTTGATGTGAAAGACGCGGTCATTGTTTTCGGGCGCTGAAAATTTCTTTCCCGAAAACATCCACGCTGTCCACGAGGCCGATGACGACGGCGTCCACGGGCGCGTCCTTCATGCCGGGCGCGAGGCGCGCGGAACTGCCCTGGCAAAACAAAACCATCTCGCCTTCGCCCGCACCGAGCGCATCCACGGCCACGATGGTGTTCGCTCCCGGACGAAATTTCGTCGGGTCTTTTTCATCCACGAGCTGCGGGCGGAGCAGCAAGAGTTTGCGGCCCGACATGTTCGGGTCCTTCTTGGTGGCGACCACCTGGCCTTCGACTTTGGCGAGGAACATAGGCGTGATGCGTGATGCGTGATGCGTGAAACCGGTTTCGCGCGGGCAACTTGGCCCCTCACGAATCACGGATCACGAATCACGTTTTACTTCTTCTTCGGCAAAATCGCTTCCACATCGTTGTGCGGGCGGGCGATGACGTGGACGCTGACCAGTTCGCCTTTGATGGCTTTGATGGCCTGCGCGCCGGCGTCGGTGGCGGCCTTGACGGCGGCGACATCGCCGACGACACACGCGGTGACGAGGGCGTTGCCGACCTGCGTCATGGGGCCGACGAGTTCGACGTTGGCGGCTTTGAGCATGGCGTCCGTCCCCTCGACGAGGGCAACGAGTCCGCGCGTTTCGATCATTCCAATGGCTTGAGGCATAGTTTTATTTAGTTGTTGTTAATTGTTGGTGGAAATTTTTTAACCACGGATGGACACGGATGAACACGGATTTTCCAAACGCGCCGGAGCGCGGTCCCGCACGCGGGACCGCTTCACCGTGCGAACGTCAAACCCGCATGGACATTGAAGCGGGCTAAAGCCCGCGCTCCGTCCCCATCCGTGTTTATTCGTGTCCATTCGCGGTTAATTCTTTTTGGTTTCGAGAAAGCGTTTCGTTTCGCGCGCCACGACAAGTTCTTCGTTCGTGGGGATCACAAAAATCTTCACGGCGGAATCCGCCGCGCTGATGACGGCCTCGGTCGCGCGCGTGGAATTATTTTTCTCTGCGTCAATCTTGATGCCGAGATTTTCCAGGTTCGCGCAGATGGCGGCGCGCAATTCCGCGCGGTTCTCGCCTGTGCCGGCGGTGAACACAATCGCGTCCGCGCCGTTCAACTGCAAAAAGTAGCTGCCGATCCAGTGCCGCGCGCTCGCGACAAAAACTTCCAGCGCGAGCTGCGCTTTCGCATCGCCTTTTTTGGCAGCCTCGCCGATGTCGCGCATGTCGTTGGAAACGCTGCTGACACCTTGCAGGCCGGCCTGTTTGCTCAATTGTTTCTGCGCTTCCTCAATTGAAATCCCCAAAGTTTTCACTGCGTAGGGCAGGGCCTCGGCATCGAGATCACCGACGCGATTGTTTTGCGGCAAACCGGATTGCGGACTCATGCCCATGCTTGTGCCGATGGACGCGCCGTTCAAAATGCCCGTCACGCTCGAACTGCCGCCGAGATGGCAGGAGATGACGCGCAGCGGCGCACCGGAAATTTTCGCCGCGCCATTGTTGACGTAAAGCTGCCGCGCGCGTTCGGCCACGTCGGGACGGCAGAGCAATTCCGCCGAGCGTTCGGCGATGAACTTGTGGCTCGCGCCGTGAAAACCCCAGCGGCGAACACCGATGTTCAACCAGGAATCCGGCACGGCATAGCGTTGCGATGCTTCAGGTGCGAACTGATGAAACGCTGTCTCAAAAAGTCCGATGAGCGGCACGCTTGGCATCCGTTGCGCGAACAATTTTATGCCGGTGATATACGGAGGATTGTGCGCGGGCGCGAGTCCGTTGTAGTCGGTCATTGCCTGCAACACGCGCTCGTCGAGCCGCACGCAACCAGTGACGTTTTTAGCGATGACGGTCTTGAAACCAACCGCGCTCAATTCGCTCTCGCTCTGGATGGCGTTCGCCGTTTTCAATTCGGCGAGGCAATCCTCAATCGCCTTGGAATAATCGGTGACGCGCTCAAAGCCGCCCTTGTGCAGCAGGCGTTCGGCGTTGTTCGCAAAATCGAACAGCCGCCACTTGAGTGACGTGCTACCGATGTTGGCGACGAGAATCTTCATTAAATGCGGAGTGCAAATTGCGGAGTGCGGAATTTTCGGCGCGCGGTTATTCCGCACTCCGAATTCCGCGTTCCGCACTTATTCCAACCATTTGCCGAGCCCGCTCAATCCGTCATGCGGACGCGGGATGACCTGGACGCTGACAACCGAGCCGACCTGCGCGGCGGCGGCGGCTCCGGCATCGGTCGCGGCTTTCACAGCGGCGACATCGCCCCGGAAAAACACGGTGACATAGCCACTGCCGACCTTTTCCCAGCCGGTGATGGTGACGTTCGCGGATTTGAGCGCGGCGTCAGCGGATTCCACGGCGGCGCAGAACCCTTTACATTCAATCATTCCAACAGCTTGTTTTGACATAAATTTAGTGGTGAGTTGAGAGTTGATGGTCGGGAGGATTATTTCTTTGCGGCGTTGCCGAGAAAGGCGGCGAGGAGTTCCTCGTGCGGGCGCGCGATGATGTGCGAACCGACGAGTTCGCCGACCTTGGCGGCGGCCTTTGCGCCGGCGTCCACGGCGGCCTTGATGCTGCCGACGTCGCCCTGGGCGATGACGGTGATCAGTCCGCCGCCGATGGCGACGGTTTTGATCAACGTGACGTTGGCGGCCTTGACCATGGCATCGCTGGCTTCCACGCTGCCGACATAGCCCTTGGTTTCAATCATTCCTATTGCTTCGCTCATAATTTATTTTTTGGTTGATGGTTTTGGTTGAGATTATACGAAAAGAAAAAACATCGAACATTCAACATTCAACTCTGAACATCCAAGGAAAGAAATCAACGTCGCGCGATCAATCAGCGTGATTCGATGTTGAATGTTGAATGTTGAATGTTGAATGTTCATTTAATCAGTTCGACCGGCGTGTTGGGCTGGAGATTGCAGGCATTGCCTTCGTCGGTGTCAATGTGAACCTCCAGTTTGAAACTCGGATCCACGCGCACCAGCATTTGATCAAGCGTGATGGCGCACGCGCCGCCGATTTTCAGCTTCATGTGGTCGCCGGCTTTGACGCCGTAAAAATCCGCATCCGTCGGGTGCATGTGCGCATGACGCTTGGCGCGGATGACGCCCTGCGGCATTTCAAAAAATCCAGCGGGACCCATCAGCATGGCACCCGGCGTGTCCTTGATGTCGCCGGAACTGCGCAACGGAATTTCAAACCCGAGCGCCACGGCGTCGGTGAAGGCGAGTTCGACTTGATTGAGATTCCGGCACGGGCCGAGAATTCTTAAATTTGAAATCACGCGGCTGCGCGGCCCGATGAGCGTGACGGTTTCTTTCGCGGCAAACTGGCCGTCCATGTAGAGCCATTTATGAACGGTAAGCTTCGCGCCTTTGCCAAAAAGAGTTTCCACCGCTTCGGGTGTGAGGTGACAATGACGCGCGCTGACGTTGACGACGAGCGGACTTTGACCGGCGGCGATGCGCGGCAGCGGCTTGCCAAGCTTGGCGTAAACCGCCTGTCGAACCATGTGTTCGACGACGGCGCGATGTGGTGCAGGTGCAGCGACAGCGGACATAAATCTTGGCTTACTTTGACAAGTTTTGGATTTAAGTCAACAATTATCTTGCAATAAATTCCAAAATTTATCAATCTCGCGGTGAAATGACCGCCGAACAGCGAAAACATCGCATTGAAGCCTACCTTCAGCGGGTGGAATTCGCGTCGTTGGAAGAATTATCCCAACACGTTGAAGCGTCCGTTTCCACGGTTCGACGCGATTTGACGACGCTGGAAGCGGCCGGAAATTTGCGCCGCACCCACGGCGGTGCGCGCGTCCTCACGCCGAGGACGGATGAATTTGCTTTTACCGCGCGCGACACTCATCAGCTTTCCGAGAAGGAAGCCATCGGCAAAGCCTGCGCCGCACTCATCGGCGGAAATCAAAGCGTGATTCTCGATGCGGGGACGACGGTGTATCACGTCGCGCGCTATCTCGAAGAAAAAGCGCCGCAGATCGTGACGAACTCGCTGCCGGTGGCGAATCTTTTTGCGTCGGCGAACAAAGTGGAAGTCATTCTCGCGGGCGGTGTGATTTATCCAAGGCTCGGCGTTCTGGTCGGACCGATGACGGTCGAGGCGTTTTCCAAAATGCGCGCCGACGTGGCCATCATGAGCGCGGGCGGCATCACACTCGAAGGCGTGACGAACTCGCACGCGCTGCTGATTGACATCCAGCGGGAGATGTTGAAGGCCGCGCAGAAAATTATTTTTTGTCTCGATCACTCAAAGTTCGGACGGCAATCTGTTTCGCCGTTGTGCGGACTCGACATGGTGGACACCATTGTCACCGACAGCCGCGCGCCGCATGAACTGGTCGCGTCGCTGCGGGCGCATGGAGTCGAAGTGGTTGTCGCGCCGGCCGCCTGAATCGCGGAGCGCGGGGCCCCCACGGCCCCCCCACCACC
>JAYVCM010000323.1:0-10276 GCA_043749955.1 Limisphaerales bacterium
CCGGGCTGGACGCCGGGACGGTGGGCGGGATGTTCCTGGGAATTTTTCTCGTCGGCAGCCTGTTCCTCTCGCTCGGCTGTTTCGCGTCGTCGCTGACGCGCAGCCAGATGACGGCGGCGATGATCAGCTTCGTCCTCGGCGTCAGTTTGTTCTCGCTCGGTTTTCTGGCGCTGGCGCTGCCGGCAAATTCCGACTGGCAGACACAGGTGCTGTCGCACTTCAATTTGTTCGACCAGATGCACGACTTCGCGCGCGGCGTGGTGGACTCGCGCACGGTGACGTTTTATGTGAGCGCGACGTTTTTGTTTTTGTTCCTGACGCTGCGCGTGGTGGAAAGCCGCCGGTGGAAGTAATATGAAAAACATCCAACATCCAACATCCAACATCCAACGCCCGGCCGGTTTGCGCCGTGGCAATCATTGGATGTTCGATGTTGGATGTTCGATGTTGGATGTTCACTGTTTTCTCAACGTCATGGTCATCGGAAAAGTTTTTCAAGCGTGATACCAATGGCCACCGACCAAAAATCCCGCCCCAGCTTCTCGCCCGCAAACCGGTGGAAAATCGGTTTCGACGTGGTGCTGCGCACGGCGCTGGTGGTCGCGGTGGTCGCGATGCTGAACTTTCTCGGCGCCAGATTTTTCCACCGCGCGTATTGGAGCTCGCAGACGCGGGTGCAGTTGTCGTCGCGCACGCTCACGGTGCTGCAATCGCTGACGAACAAGGTCAGCGTGACGCTTTACTTCGACCGCAAGGCGGATTTTTACCCGGCCATCGTGGCGCTGCTGGACGAATACCGCGCGGCGAACAAAAACATCTCCTTCCGCACCGTGGACTACGTCCGCGACGCCGGCGAGGCGGAGAAGGTGAAGTCGCAATACAACTTGAACGCGGCCACGGACAAGAACCTCATCATCTTCGATCAGGGCGGGCGGTTCCGGGTCGGCGCCGGCGACGCGATCACGCAATACACTTTGGAGCAGGTGGCGAAGAGCGATCCGAACCAGAAGGAGCTGGAGTTCCGCCGCCGCCCGGTGTCGTTCAACGGCGAGCTGATGTTCACCACCATGCTGCTGGCGCTGGAAAACCCGGTGCCGCTCAAGACGTATTTTTTGCAGGGCCACGGCGAGCCGTCGCTGGCGGACACGAGCGACTTCGGCTATTCCAAATTCTACGCGGTGTTGCAGCAGAATTACATCGCGGTCAGCACGCTCGAACTGCCGGGCGATGCGCCCGTGCCGGCGGATTGCAATCTGCTCATCATCGCCGCGCCCTCCGCGCCGCTGGCCGAAACGGAACTGCAAAAGATTGATCAATACCTCCGCGACGGCGGACGGCTGCTGCTGTTGTTCAGTCTCGACTCGCTCAAACGTGCGACCGGGCTGGAGCCGGTCGTCAAGCGCTGGGGCGTCAATGTCGTCGCGGACATTGCGCAGGATAAAAACCACACCATGACCGGCCAGGACATCATCACGCAGCAATTCGGCAAACATCCCGTGGTCAATTCGCTCGCGCAGCTTTCGCTGCAGATTGTTTTTCCCCGGCCGGTTGAAAAAATCAATTCGCCCAGTCCATCGGCCAGCGCGCCGCAGGTGGACGAACTCGTGATGACCGCTTCGGAAGCGACGCTGTATAACGACCGCACGGCGGCGCCGCGCAGCTATTCGCTGGCGTGTGCCGTGGAGCAAAAGCCCGTCGCCGGCGTCACCACGCCGCGCGGCAGCACCCGGCTCATCGTCGTGGGCGATTCCATTTTTGTGGGCAACCATTACATCGAGAGCGGCGGCGCGAACCGCGATTTCCTGAACGCCGCCGTGAACTGGCTGTGCGACCGCCCGCAACTGCTGGTGGGCATCGGCCCGCGGCCCGTCACGGAATTTCGTCTGCTGGTTTCGCAGCAGCAGCAGCGGCAGTTGCGCTGGCTGCTGCTCGGCGCGCTGCCCGGCGGCGTCTTGTTTTTCGGCTGGCTCGTCTGGCTCGTCCGCAGAAAATGATCCGATGAAAAACAACGAACATCCAACATCCAACATCCAACACCCAATGGATGCGCGCTCCGGACATCTTTGGATGTTGGATGTTGGATGTTGGATGTTGGATGTTCCCAATTGGCCTGGAACCGCATGAAATCCAAGACCACCGCCATCTGGTTCGTGCTCGCCGCCGTGCTCGCGGCGGCGGTCTGGCTGGTTGGAAAAAAACTCCAGCCCGCCGCGCCGCCCGGCACCTTGCTGTTCGCCGGGCTGCGCGCCGCCGACGTGACCGCCCTCCAGATCAGCCCCGCCGGCCAGCACGAGATCACCGTCGTCCGCACCAACAAAACCTGGCTCCTGCAGAAACCGTTCGCGTATCCGGCGCAGGCCGCCGCCGTGGAAACGCTGCTCGCCGCGCTCGAAAAACTGTCGCCGGTGCAGCTCCTCACCGCCGCCGAGATGAAGGGCCACAAAAATGTGGACGCCGAATTTGGTTTTGACAATCCGCAATTCACCATTGATGCCGCCGCCGGCGAACAAAGCTGGCATCTGCGCGTGGGCGGCCTGACCGCGCCGGGCGACGGCGTGTATGCGCGCGTCGTCGGCGGCACCGGCGTGGTGGTGGCCGGCACCGACTGGCTCGCGTTGCTCCCGCATGACGCCGCCAAATGGCGCGACCCCGCGCTCGTGGACGCCGTCGGCAGCGTGGACTGGATCGTCATCACCAACGGCGCCAACATTGAACTGCGCCGCGACGCCACGAACCATCTGTGGCGCATGGTGCGTCCGTTGCAGACCCGCGCCGACAGCGCGCGCATCGCCGCCGCGTTGCAATCGCTCCGCACCGCCGCCGCCGTCAAATTTGTGACCGACGACGCCAAGGCCGACCTGACCACCTACGGCCTGCAGCCCGCCGCGCTGGACGTGTGGCTGGGTCACGGCACCAATCTGCTGACGGCCGTTCACGCCGGAAAAGATCTGCCGGAAAATGCCGCGCAAATGTTCGCGCGGCGCGAAGGCTGGAATTCCGTTGTCACCACGGCGAAAGAGCCGTTCACTGCATGGCGCGGCGCGGTGAACAGTTTCCGCGACCCGCGCCTGCTGGAATTCACCGCGCCCGTCGCCGAGATCGAGGTCGCCGGCGAAAACCATTTCACCCTGCAACAGCGCGGCACGAACGGCTGGGCGGTGGTCGGCGAAAAATTTCCGGCGGAACTGGAGAGCGTGAAGGAATTCGTCCGCGTGCTCGCCGGCCTGCGCGTCGCGGAATTCGTGAAGGACGTGGTCACCGCGCCGGACTTGCAGGGCTTCGGCTTCACGACCAATGCGCGGGCGATCACGTTGCGCTCCGTTCCCGGCGACACGAACAGCATCATCACCCGCATCCTGTTCGGCGCGACCGAGACCAACCGCGTGTTCGTGAAGCGCAGCGACGAGGATTTTGTCTATGCGCTTACGCTCGACGACGTGAACCGCCTGCCGGAAAACGGCTGGGAATTCCGCCGGCACCGCTGCTGGAATTTTTCCGAGGCGGACGTCGCGTCGGTCACGCTGCATCAGGGCGGGCGCACGCGGCAGTTGCTCCGCACCGGCACGAACCTTTGGTCCATCGTGGCCGGCCAGGGCATCATCAATCCGCTCGGCGTCGAGGAGACCGTTCACCGTCTCGGCAGCCTCGCCGCCGAGGGCTGGGTCGGGCGGAATTTTCCCACGCCGGAAAAATTCGGTTTCGAGACGAACAACCCTCAATTGATCATTGAGTTGAAGTCCGGCGAAAAGAACACGTTGGATTTCGGCATCGTGACAAATCCCCCGACGCTCTTTGCGGCGACGACGCTCGACGGCGACCGCTGGATGTTTGTGTTTCCGCCGCCGCTCGCCGCCCTTGTTGCAGCGTATCTGATCATCCCTGACTCCCCGTGATATGCCTGGATTCTGGCGCAAATGCCGCCTCTTGCTTCGCTGGCTGCGTTTCGCGGCCTGGGGCGTCCTGCTGGCGTTGATCCTCGGCGTCGCGTGGCTCAACCTCGTCGGGCTGCCGGATTTTCTAAAATCGCAGCTCGTGGCCACGCTGCGCGAACGCGGGGTGGAGCTGGAATTTTCCCGGATGCGCCTCCGCTTCATCCACGGCCTCGTCGCCGAAAACATCCGCGTCGGCGAAAAAAATAATTCCGACCGGCCCGCGCTCACCGCCAGCGAGGTGCAGCTCCGCCTGAATTATACCGCGCTGCTGCACCGGCGTTTCCAGGTGGATGGCGTGGTGCTGCGCGACGGAAAATTCACGCTGCCCGTCTCGCCCACCAACGCCCTCGTGCTGCTGAACATGAAGGGCGAGATCCGCTTTTTGCCCGATGAAATCTGGTCGCTCGACGAGCTGCGCGCGGATTTTGCCGGCGCGCATCTGCGGCTGGCCGGGCGGGTGGCCCACGCGCCGGAGATGGCCGGCTGGAAAAGTTTCGCCGGCAAAAAAACCGGCGTCCGCGGCGCGCTGTCCCGGCCGCTCAAGGATTTCGCCGACACGCTGGCCCAAATCCATTTGAGCGGCGAGCCGCAGCTCGGCGTGACGGTGGAGGGCGATGCGCGCGACGTGCATTCCTTCACGCTGCGCGTCAACGGCGTCGCGCCCGGGGTCGGCACGCCCTGGTTTTCCGCGCGCGGGCTGGAAGTTGCCGCCACCCTCACCGCACCCGCCGAGGCCCCGACCAACGGCGACGTCGCGCTGGATTTCTGGACGAACGCCCAGCCGTTCCGCCTCTCGTGGACCGCGCGCGCCAGCGATCTGCGCTTCCAAAAAATCAACGCCGGCGCGGTGGAGTGCGCCGGACTCTGGAGCGCGCCCGAACTCGCCGTCACCAAATTTTCCGCGTCGCCCGGCGGCGGCAAGCTCACCGCCGCCGCCCATCTGGACGTGACGACCCGCGCGCTGTTCTTCACGAACGAATCCAATTTCGACCCGCACGTCCTCGCCGCGCTGCTGCCGGACGCCGCGAACAACGCGCTCGCAAAAATTTTGTGGACGCAGCCGCCGCTGTTCCGCGCCGCCGGCGAAGCCACGCTGCCGTCGTGGACGAACCCGGCGCCCGGCTGGCGCGCCGTCCTCACGTCCACGGCGCGGCTGACCGGCGAACTCGCGTTCACCAACGCCGTGCTGCATGGCGCGACGGTGGAGTTTGCGCACACGCATTTTAATTTTGGCCGCGGCATCTGGAGCCTGCCGGACCTGGAATTTGCGCAGGGCCGGACGCGGCTGGAATTCAGCGGCGAAGCCAGCGCGGCCACGGAAAATTTTTCAGCCCGGCTGCGCGGCGCGCTGGACACGGAAACCGTCCGCCCGTTTTTACCGGGTGACAGCGCGCCGCACACCTTGAGCATCGCGCAGTTCACCGAGCCGCTGGTGCTGGACGTGACGGCGCAGGGAAATTTCCGCGCGCCCGACGCGCTCACGGCGGCGGGGCATCTGGCGCTGACGAATTTCGCCGTGCGCGGGCAGACCGTCGAAAGTTTCGCGGCGGAAATTGTCTGCACCAACCGCGTGCTGCTGGTGCTGCGTCCGGAACTGTTCCGCGCCGCCGGTTCGCAGACCCTCACCGCCGGCGCGGCCGCCTTTGACCTCAACGCGAAAATGATTTTTTTCACGAACGTCTTCAGCACGTTCGAGCCGACGATCGCCACGCGCGCCATCGGCTCCAAGACGGCGCGGATCATCGCGCCGTATGAATATCTCGCGCCGCCCACGGTGCGCGCCCATGGCCGGCTGCCGCTGGGCGACCTCAAATCCGGACATGATCTTGACGGCACCGACCTCACGTTCGAGATCATCCGGGGCGCGCCGTTCCGGTGGACGATGCTCAACGCGACGAACATCACCGGCACCATCCACTGGCTGGGCCAGGAACTAGAGCTGACGAACATTGCGGCCCGTTGCTATGGCGGCGAGGCGACCGGCCACGCGTATTTTGATTTCCGGCCGACGAACTACGACTGCGATTTTAATTTTGGGGTGACCGCGACGAACCTGGATATGCGGCTGCTCGCCGCCGATCTGTCCAAGACCAAAACCAACCGACTGGAGGGATTTTTGAGCGGCTGGGCGGAGATCACCCGGGGCGATTCCCGGGCGCGGGAAACGTGGAACGGCTACGGCAGCGTGCGGCTGGAGGACGGGCTGCTGTGGAACATCCCCGTCTTCGGTTTTGTGTCGCCGGTGTTGAACAAGGTCACGCCCGGCCTGGGCAACAGCCGCGCGACCGAGGCGAAGGCGGATTTCGTGATGACCAACGGCGTGGCCCGCACCGATTCGCTCGCCATCCACACGCGCACCATGCGGCTGCAATACGCCGGCACGGTGGATTTGTGGCAGAACGTGGACGCGCACGTCACCGCGCAACTGATGCGCAACATGCCGGTGGTCGGCTCGCTCGTCAGCACGGTGTTGTGGCCGGTGAGCAAAATTTTTGAATGTCAGGTCACCGGCCTGGTCAGCGACCCGAAGGTGAAGCCGGTTTATATTCCGTTCTCGCGATACCTCGCCGCGCCGCTGCACCCGATCCGCACGCTCGAAGGAATTTTTTCCACGCCGGAGAATCCCGTGGCGCCGGGGAATAACTAAATCCGAACTCCGAAATAGACTTTGCGGAAGCATGGCCAAGGGCTGTAGGCTTACCAGTCCCGCTCGGATCGGGATTCCGGCGGCTTACCAGCCGCCGGTTCCACAGATCAGAAAAGTGTCCGAGTGCAGTGCAGAGACACGGGGCTGGTAAGCCCCGTGAATCCCGCTCCGAGCGGGACTGTAAGCCTGCCCTACCTCGGCGGCGCGCACCCGGCCGTCGTCACTCGCGCGCCTATGGAAAAACCGCCCGGTAAAAGCGGCGCAGAAAATTGGTGGCCAGCAAATCAGTGACCTGCAAGGTGCCGCTGGCGCCAACGGTGTTGGTCCAGAGCGGCTGCCAGTTCACCAGATTGGTGGAGGCGTCAATCCGCCAGGTCGTGTTGGACGAGGTTTGAAAACTGAACTTAAAACTGTGGTTGGTGGCGGGCGGGCGGGAGACGATCAACACCGGCGGCAACGGCAAGACGATCACCAGAAAACTGTTGGTGGCGGACAGCGGCGGCACGCTGTGGTCGGTCACTTTCACGGAGATGACATTGGTGCCGGGCGGCGCGGCGGTGTTCGTCCAGGTCAAAACGCCATTGGTGGTGATCACGACCTTGGTGGAAGGCGCCGGCAATCCAAAGGTGAACGTGGAGCCGGGGAGGATGCTGTTCGTGGCAAAATTGGTCACGATCAGTGTCTGCCCGACAAAAATCTTTTGGGTGGGCGGAACGGTCAGCACCGGCGCGGCCAGCAAGGTGATGTCATCCACATACCAGCCGGCGGCCGTGTTGAGGCCTGAACCAAATCGAAAAGCCGCCTGCACCGTCTGCCCGGCATACGAACTCAAATTCAGGAAAACATTCGTCCACGCTCCCCCGGTGCTGCCGTTCAAATACGTCGGCGAAACTTGGTTCCAATTGATGCCATTGGTGCTGATTTCCACAAACCCTTCCGCGTTATTGAAACTATACCAGTGCCAGAAGCTCAACACCGGACCGCTGGCCGGAACTTCAAATGGCGGACTGATCAACCGTGAATCCACATTGTTCGGGTAGTTGCCCGCCAAAATGGTTCCGGCGCAATTGGTGCCGGTGTGCGCGGCATTCGGCCCGCTGGTTGGCTTGCCGATTTCCCATGTTCCAGATTGCACCGCCCAGTCGTTCGTGGTGGGGCCGGATTCAAAACTTTCCGGGAAAGTTTTGGGAGCATCGGTAACCACCGCAACGTCATCCACAAACCAGCCGAGCGCGTTGCCGCCGATGCCGGAAACAAAATGAAAGGCAATCTGCACGCTCTGCCCGGCATAGGCCGTCAAGTCAATGGCTGGACGCGACCAGATGCCGCCGCCGTTGGCGTTGATATAGGTCGGTGAAATCTGGGTCCAAGTGCCGCCGTTGTCGGTGCTGATTTCCACATAGCCGGCGGCATTCGCAAAATTGAACCAGTGCCAGAAGCGCAAACGGGGAAATTGGTCCGCCGCCGGAACCAGCAGCGTGGCGGCGCCATTGTAATTTGTGCCGAGGAGCCGGACATCCTGGTTGGCGGGATAATTTTGGGTCGAGGCACACTTGGCGGCGGAGTGGGTGCGGAAACCGGCGGCGTTGAGGGCGGGGCCGGCGGTCGGCGATCCAATGTGCCATGGGCTGGTGGCGGTCCAATGACTGGCGGCATTGGTCTCAAAATTATCCGACCAGAAAACCGTTTCGGCGCGGCCCGGGCCGGCCGTCAACAGCAGCAGCAAACTCAAACCCGCAAATATGTTTTCCAGGCGGCGCATTTTTTTTGTCGGCGAAATAATTTACCTGCCGACGGAGATTATTTTTTCACGGGCGGCCTTGTATTCTTCGGCGGTCAGCTTGCCGGCCATGTATTTGTTTAGCAGCGCGTCGAGCGCGGCTTTTTGCGCGGGGCTGTAGGGGGCGGCCTTGGGCGCGTCGAGCAGCGTGGCGGCCTTTTGCTGGAACTCGGCGCGGGCTTTTTCCTGCGCGTCGGCGGCGGGGTCGGCGGGAGCCGCCGGTTCGCTGGCGGCGGCCGGCGGATTTTCCGGGGTGGAATTTTCAATCGCATTGGCGGGCGCGTTGGTGACGGGTGCATCCACCGGAATGAGCATGTTGAAAAAGCCGTTGGTGTTGCTGCCGTTTTTGGCGGACTTCAATTCCCGTTTGCGTTCCGCATCCACGAGTTTTTTCTCATACTCGGCGTCGGCGGCGGCGGCGGCGGAAACACCCGGCAAGCGCTGGGTTTCCCTGATGGTGTTCCGGGCCGCGAGCGCCGGCGTCTTCAAGACGGTGGGACGCATCAGCACGATGAGTTCCTTGCGGTCCTTTTGATCGTTGCGCGACGTGAACAGGTTGCCGAGCAGCGGAATGTCCATCAGGAACGGCACGCCGGACTTGCTGCTGGACTTGTCCGACTTGATGAAGCCGCCGAGCATGACGGTGTCGCGGTCGCGGACGGTGATGGTGGTGTTGAGCGTGCGCTTGATGGTGTTGGGCACGTCACCCACGCCGGCGATGGCGGTCGTGCCGTTGAAATCGTCAATCTCCTGCTGGATTTCCATGGTGACTTCGCCGTCGGGATTGATGAACGGCGTCACGTCCAGTTCCACGCCGACGGATAATTGTCCGTAGGAATTTTGATTGCCATAGGAGCCGCCGTAGGAGGTGCCGGTGACGTAAGGCTTGGTTTCGCCGACGAAGAACTGCGCGGCCTTGGCCTGCGAGGTCTGGATGCGCGGGCGCTGGATGATGCTGGCGCGGCTGTCGGATTGCGCCGCCGTGACCGCCACGTCAAAAGTCGGGCCGATGTTGGCGAAATAACTCGCGCCGCCGCCCAGATTGTTGCCAAAGACGGAATTGCTGCCGCCGGAAGAAGCAACCGAGGTGGCTGCGCCGGTAATAATGCCCAGCGCATTGGTCGTGGTCGTGACCGTCTCGAGAAATTTCATGAACGGATTTTTGCCATTGTTAAAGCCGCCCCCGCCGAGAATGTTGCCGCCCAGGGCCGTGGGATTCTGCGCCGCCGACACGCCGATGTTGAAGGAATTGCCGATGGTCACGTCCATGATGACGGCCTCGATGAGCACCTGCGCGAGCGGCACGTCCAGCTTGGCGATGATCTCCTTGATCATGGCCATGTCCTGCCGCGTGGCGAAGATGAGGAGCGAGCTGCTGCTTTCGTCGGGAATGATTTTCGTCTGGCCGAACAACTGGATTTGATCCTGGCCACCGCCGCCGCCGGTCGGGCCGGACGCCTTGCTGATGATGTTGTTCAGGCGTTGGGCGAAGGTGGTGCCGCCGGCGGGCGTGCCGTTGGGATTCGCCGCGCCGCCGCCGATCCCGGTGGTGCGGTTGCCAAACGGGCTGGCGCCGCCGCCGCCGGACTGATAACCGCCGCCGCCGAGGCCGCCGCCGCCGATCCCGCCGGCGCCCGCCCCGCCGAGGCCGCCGGTGCGGCCGCCGAAACCGCTGATGGGCGAACTGCTCGGCGCGTTGCCGATGCTCACCGTCGCGCCGCCGCCGCCGCCGCCGAGGCTGTTCAACGCCGCCGAAATTTCCGCCACCTTCGCGTAGCGGATCGGGATGACTTCGGAGATGTATTCCGCCGGCACGCTCACGTCAATCTGGTCAATCATCTCCAGCATGCGCTTGACGTTTTCCGCGTAGTCGCGGATGACGAGGATGCCGTTGTCATCAATCGCATAGACGGAGTT
>JAYVCM010000324.1:0-3700 GCA_043749955.1 Limisphaerales bacterium
TAGCTCGCGCCCGCGTCGGCGAGGCCGATGCGCACCGGCACCTTGTCGAGGAACCGGAGCTTCGGCAGGTTCGCGGACTTGGCGGCAAAATAATCGCCCACGAAAAAAATGATTTCGTAATGGCCCGCCTGCATCTCATCGGTGGCCAGCAGCGGCGATTCGGTGCGGCCGTCGGCATTGGTCTTGGCGGTGACGACGAGCGTGCGGTCCTCGCCGTCGAGCGACCAGAGTTCGATTTTCATTCCCGACGCCGGGCAGCCGTGTGCGGTGTCGAGGACGTGGGTGCTTAGTTTGGGGGTCATAAATTCAGGCTTTGCGGATCAGCTTCGCGGCGAACCAGCCGACGAGCACCAGCGCCGAGAGAATCTCCCAACTGTAACGTGAGCTGTAGGTGCCGGAGTAATGGTTGCTGATCATGATGAACACGACCGGAACCACGATGAAGCTGTTGTGCTTGGAGCGGGTCTTGGCGCGCGCGCCCTCGTCGAGATCCGGCGGCGTGCCGGCCTTGAGCGCGGCGACCATGCGGCGTTGCGACGGCAGGATGCGCATCCAGACGTTCGCGGCCATGATCGTGCCCATCATCGCGCCGAGCTGCATGTAGGCGCCGCGTCCGGAAAAATATTTGCAGGAGAAATACGCCGACACGACGACCAGCGCGTAACTGATGGTGATGCCCAGCCAGTCGTGCTTGCAAAATTTCCAGAGCAGATCGTAAAGCACCCACGCCACTGCAATCATGCCGAGGCTCAACCAAATCGCCGCCTTCAGACTGATCGGCGCATCCTCAAACGCCACGAGCATGGAGCCGTGATAATACATCAGGATGAACAGCAGCATCCCCGTGATCCAGGTGATCCCCGCCTCCCATTTGAACCAGTGCAGCGTCTGCGACATCAGCCGGGGATTTTTTTCCTTCTCGACCAGATAGAAGCCGCCGCTATGGACCATCCACACGAACTTCTCGGGATTTTTGTCGCCGGGATTTTTTTTGGCCCGCTCCTCCAGTTCCACAAACCGTCCGTCCAGCCAGGTGAAATAATACGTCGCGCCCACCCACATGATGCCGGCAAAGACGTGCGTCCAGCGGACGGCCAGTTCAAACCACCAATGGAGGTCAGGGCTCATAGGTAAAAATTTCTCCCAATGAAATCTGGGATGAAATTGGTCAAATACCGCCGCGCGTTCAAGCACAATTCTCAAGCGGCAGCGTAGTGGCACAGGCGTCTCGCCTGTGAGTTTCTGCCAAGATCAAGGTTGCGACCACAACCGGAACTCACAGGCAAGATGCCTGTGCCACTATCAGATCCCGCAGCCGCAGCTCCGCGATCTTGAAAATCTCCGCCAGCGCGGCGCGGATTTCCTGCGCGCGCGAATTTTTCAAACGCCGCTCAAAGCCCGCGAGGATGGCTTCTTTTTTGTTCAGCCGCGCGCAGATGACGAAGGGGAATCCAAATTTCTCCTGATACGCCGCGTTGTTTTTCTGGAACAGCTCCACTTCCGCCGGCGACAACTGGTTCAAGCCCGCGCTGGCCTGTTCGCCGGTGGACTCGCGGGTGAGCGTGCCAGCCAGCGCAGCGCGGCCCACGAGATCAGGATGCGCGCGGATGAGCGCGAGCTGTTTTGCTTCACCGGCGGCGTTGACCGTTTCGCACAGCGCGCGGTGCAGTTCCTCCAGGCTGGCGAAAGGCTGCTGCGACCAGGCGGCCTCGGCAGTCCACGGCGAATGTTCAAACACCGGCCCGATGACCCGGACAAATTCCGCGCCGGCCAGACGGTTCAATTCCGCAACTGTGCAGCGGATTGAGTGAGGTTCACCTTGATTCACGACGCGATGCTAAACCGCGCGGATCGTTTTGGAAATCCCCTTTCGCGCCGGCCCAACGCGCCGGGGTGAATTTTAATTTTCTGCAGGGCTGAAGTCGCTGTCCCGAATCCCAAAAAGATTCCGGCTCAAAGCCCAGGGTCGCGAGGAACGAGCCACCCTGGGTCATCGGCGGGAGAAATCCCAACCCCAACGGGGTTGCGGCGGCGGTGAACGGCGGCGGGCCGGGCCGCAATCCCGTTGGGGTTGGGTTCCTGGGCCGGGCGTCCGCCGCTCAAAAAGTGAGCTGCACCCAAACGCGCCGCGCGCCGCACATCACTCCCACTCGCCCGTCTGCAGATACGGCTTCAATTTTTCCTTGAGCGTCTCGCGTCCGCGATGGATGAGCGATTTCGTGGCGGACAGCGAGCAGTCCAGGATTTCCGCGATCTCCTCGTAGCTCAACTCGTCCTGCCGGCAGAGCAGGATGGCCGTGCGCTGGTTCTCCGGCAACGCCGCCAGCGCCTCCTCGATTTTTCCGGCGAGTTCACCGTGCAAAATATTGTCCGTCGGCAGAAAAATCTTTTTATCCTCGTATTGCCGCGAGGGCTGGTCGTCGTATTCGCTGTGCGTCTCCTCCAGCGAATCGGCGGGATGCCGCGCGCGCCGGCGGATCTCATTCAGGCACAGGTTGCGCGCGATGGTGAAGAGCCAGGTGGAAAATTTCGCCGTGCGCTCGTAGCGGGCGCGGGATTTATAGACCTGCAAAAAAACATTCTGCGCCAGGTCCTCGGCCTCCGTCTCGTCGCGCAGCGAACGGAAGACAAAGTTCATGACCGGCTGCTTGAATTTCTCCACCAGCACGGCAAACGCCGCGCGGTCGCCGCGTTTCACACGCAGCATCAGGGCGGCATCAGGGTCGCTGGTTTCCGGCATCGTTGGTAGAGTCTAGTGGATGCCGGGCGCGCGACAAGGTTGCGGTTTGATCCGCCGCTGACGTAGGGCAGGCTTACCAGTCCCGCTCGGAGCGGGATTCACGGGGCTTACCAGCCCCGTGTCCTGTCTCATCCCCCACACATTTCCCGGCCGCGGAACCGGCGGCTGGTAAGCTGCCGGCATCCCGCTCCGAGCGGGACTGGTAAGCCTGCCCTACATCCCAGGCCGTGCTCCCGGACAGTCTATTTCGGAGTTCGGGATCAACTCAATTCTTCAACCAGCAGCGGCGATGCTTTCCGTCTCTGCCTCGGCCAGCGCCGCGCGCAAAATCTTTTCAGCCGTCGGCAGCGGCACGGAGAGCATTGGCAGACGGTCGTTCACGGCGCGCACGGTTTTCATCGCGCCCGCGCCGAGCAGCCGTTGATACCAGCCCACGAACGCGCGGCTCGCCTGTTCCTCTTCCGCGCTGGCACCAGGCACAGGCAATGGTTGCGATTCCACCGCGCTGCATAAAATGAGCGCCGCAAGCGAACGCGGCAGCCGGTCTTTTTCCCACACCGCAAGCCACCGCCCGACCGCCTCCGCCGTCCGGCCCGCGAGCAGCAAGGCCTCGGCGCGCTGCGACTGCAGCATCACGTCGTCCGGCAGTTGCCGCACCGCCTCGCCGGTCCAGTCGAGCGCGAACTCCAGAAATTCATTCTGCGCCAGCGCCAGTTGTCCGCCGAATTTCCACGCGGGCAAAAACTTCGGGTCCGCCGTGATGGCCGCGTGCAAATGGTTCAGTCCTTCCACCGCCCGGCCCTGCTCGGCGAGAAATTTCGAGAAGTCCAGCCGCGCCTCGTTCACGCGCCCGTCCGCAGTGATGGCCTCATTGAAAAATTTCTCCGCGCCGCTCGCGTCGCCCGTCCGCACTGCACACAGCGCGAGGCAATGCAGCGGCGCGGCCGTGAAAATGTCCAC
>JAYVCM010000325.1:0-2990 GCA_043749955.1 Limisphaerales bacterium
TTCAGGATTGTCGCGGATGGCATTGACGAGCTGCTCCGGCGTCGGATTTTTTTGTTTCGCCGGATACATGAATTCGCCGTCACTTTCCTGATCCCACCAGGTGTAGCCGAGATACGGGTTCACAAACAGATTGCCCTGATGCATGTGGCAGTTCATGCACTGTGCGGTCGGGATGGCGCGCGTGAACTGGTGCTTGATGGGATGGCCGCGCTCATCTTTGCGGATGGCTTTGTCGGCGGTGAAGCTCAAACCCTGGTTGCCATATTTCGCATACCAGCCGGAGTGCGACGGTGAACGGTCATTTGCATAAACGACATGGCATGCCGTGCAGCCGCTGCTGCGATAGTCACCCGGATGATTATTTGAACCCATGAAATCGAGCAACGGATCGTGCAGGCGCGTCTTCTGCAAATTCAGATACACCGGGTCAATACGGTTCAACGTGCCAAGGCCGCGCTCGCTCAAGCGGCGCAAAGGTTTGCCCGGCGGTTCAAATGCATCGGGGATGCCGAGCTGCAATTGTTTTTCCCCGCCGCGCTCGAAGATGCGGAGGATGTTGCTCGGCTGCGCGAGGTTGAAACGCGGCAGCGGATCAAGGAACGGAAGAATTCCCCAGCGATCAGTCATCTCCGGCGTGACGGGCACCGGGCTTTCCAAACGCAATCCCGCGCCATCCAAGCCATAGGCCTGGCCGAACCGATAATTTTTCGCCTGCGACGCTCCGTTGTTGTAAAGCGCCGCGCCCCAGAGCATCGCGCCGTGGCGCATCATGCTGTGGCCGACATTTTTTATGATGTCGCCGTGGCAGAGACCGCAGGCTTTTTCCGCGACGCGCAAGTCGCCGGGATTCACGAACTGAATGAATTCGGAAGACTCGTGGTTGAGCAGAACGGTCGAGTCGTTCGGGTTCGCGGAGCTTTGCCAGAAAACCGGATTGCGCGGCGCAACGTGCGCCTGCGTCTGCTTGAGGCCCGGCGTGGCGTTGCCGCCGTGACAATCGGTGCAGCCGAGCACGACGCTTTTTGACGCGTGCATGGATTCGCTACCAACGTGACATTCGAGGCAGCCGCGCGAATTTTTGTCGGCGTCGGCCTGCGACTGGTCAATCCAGTTTTGTTTCGGCAGCGCGTGCGCGGGGTCTGCCGGCAGCGCGCGCGGCACGGAAATCTCCGGGCCGGAACCGGGCGGATTTTCCTGCGCGGCCGTCGAAAAAGCGAAAAATAAAATCCCGAACTGAAGACTGAAGAATGAAGAATGAAGAAACCATCGCCCGCGCGACGTTTCTTCATTCTTCATTTTTAATTCTTCATTCATGTTTCAGTAGGTAAATGTGATGGCAATCAGCCCGCTGTAAAGAAAATCATCCGTCGCGCCGGTGCGGTCGGTGCGGTCAAAGCCGGGCACGGGGTCGGTGCTGGTCTTGTAAATGTCGCTGTAACCCTGGCCCGGAATCAAAACGCCGAAGCCGGCGGACACGATGATGTTGTCGGTGAGCAGCGGACGATACTGAAATCCAAGGCTCAAATCCCAGCCGACTTCGTTGTCCACTTTGTCCGTGAGCAGCGCGGTCTTGATGGTGTCCGTCTCAACGAAGCGGATGTAATTTGCGTTCACGAAGGATCGCAGCTTCGGCGTCACGTCGAATTCCGCGCCGAGACCGAAGATGAAAACGCCGGGATTCACAAAGTTCGCCTGCCCTTCCGTTTTGCTCGTGCGCAAATTCGGAACGAGGCTGCCGGGCGTTTTCAGGTTCACCAAAGTTCCGCCAAGGTTAAAACCTTGCCGGTTCCAAAAGCTGAACGGGCCGCCGGTGAAATTCGGATTGTCCACGATGGTGTCAAAGCCGTTCGCGTCGCCGTCCGTCGCATTGTCGTCGCCGGACGCGTAGAAGAACGACGCCTTGTAACGCGCCCAGTCGCGGTCGTAGGAAACTTCCAGCGCGGCCATCTGCGCGTTGATGTCCACGCCATGACCGGCGAGGCCGTTGAAATCATCGCGGCCAAACGCCTGGTAAAATTGATGCGAAATGTTGAAACGCCCGATGTGACCGTCGCCGCCCCAGCCGAAGTAATAAACATTTTCATCGTGGACGCGCACCGTGCCGAGCGGCTCGGGCCGCGCGATGTTTCCGTTGCGGTCGTAGTGCAACCCGCCGTGGTCGAAGTTCGCGAGCAGGCTCACCTCCGCCGTGTAGCCCGGCCAGATGAAATCCTGCCGGAACACATTCGCGACGACGACCTCCTGATCGCGCGCGTCGAACGTGTTCAGTTCCGAGTCTGTGTCCTTCTCGCGCATCGAGAACACCGCGAGGTTGTATTGGTAAAGGTTGTTCGCGTAATTACCGAAGAGCCGCGCGCCGAGGTTCACGTCGTTGAACAGGAAGCCGCGAAAATCCGCATTGAACGGCTGGTTGCCGACGCGCAGCGAAAGAAAATCGTAATTGTCCGTCAGGTCCGTGAGATGCACCTCGACGAACGCCTGTTGCAATGCAAAAAAAGTTTTCGTCCGCTGCGTGCTCTTGGTCGAGCGGAAACTGCCCGCCGGGCCGACCTGGCCGCCGAGCAGCGTGCCGATGTCGCCGGGATTCAGCACGAACCCGTTGCCCGGCGGCGGCGTGTTGATGTTGCCGCCGATCACGCCGCGCGGGTCGGGCGACACCACGCCGGTCTCGCGCGCCTCCAGATAATTCACGTTGAACACCGGCTCGATTTTGATCGCCCAGTCCACCGGCCGGAAAACCGTTTCGCCTTTGAACAGGTTCATCTCGAAGGCGAGATTATTCTGGATGCTGAATGCTTCACTCTCGCCGAAAAATTCATATTGCCCCGGCACCGCGCCGCTCGCGCCGCTCGCCGTCGGCACGCGCTTAAATTCCGTGACCGTGTTCGCCGTGGCCGTGAGGTTGAGAAAAATATCCTGCCCGATGATCGGCACGTCGCCCTTGAGCAAACTTTGGCGGTAAGGATACCAGAGAAAGGTTTCGGGCGATT
>JAYVCM010000326.1:0-3224 GCA_043749955.1 Limisphaerales bacterium
TCGAGACGTATTCACCCGCCGTCACGCGCGCCAGTTTGGAAGCCGGAGCGAATATTTTGAACCTGACTGGAACAGCGGGTTCAAAGGAAATTTTCAAAATGGTCGCCGCGCATGATGCCGCCGTCATCATCTGTTACGTCGCCGGCAAAAACGTCCGCGAGGTGGGCGACTTTGATTTGTCCGCCGATCCAATCCCGATGCTGCGGGAATTTTTTTCGCGGCAGATTGAAACCGCCCAGCGCAACGGCGTGGAGAAAATCTTCATAGACCCCGGCCTTGGTTTTTACTACCGCAACTTGCAGGACAGCGCCGTCCGCGTCCGCCATCAGATGAATATTTTCCTGAACACGTTCCGGCTGCGCGAACTGGGGTTTCCCGTCTGCCAGGCCCTGCCCCACGCGTTTGAATTTTTCGGCGAGGAAGTCCGCTGCGCCGAGCCGTTCTTCGCGGTGCTGGCCGCGCTGGGCAAAACGGATCTGTTTCGCACCCACGAAGTCCCTCGCATCAAGGCGGTGCTGGACACGTTGAAAGTTTTTTAACCGGATTCCGGAGATTCATCAATCTGCTGATGGTGCGGCAAGAGAAGCAGCCGTCCGCCTTGCAGTTCACCTTTCAAAGCGGTGCTAAAGCAGCCGCAATCCAGACGCTCCGCGCGGATTGAAAACGTCAGTGATCGCGAAGCGTCTGGACTGCGGCCGGTTCATGGCCGCTTTTCCACCACCAGCCTTTGATCCCCGCAATTTCCAGCGGACAATAACCAATCCGTAGAGCACCCTCCAGTCGTCGGTCTCCGCGAATCCAGAGAGTTGCTGGTGATGAAGAAGTCATCAGCCTTGCAGTCCGCCCTTCAAAGCGGTGCTAAAGCAGTCGCAGTCCAGACGCTCCGCGCGGATTGAAAACGTCAGTGATCGCGAAGCGTCTGGACTGCGGCTGCTTTAGCGCCGCTTTTGCCCTGCCCGACTTTTATTTCCGACGACAAAGAAAAACCCCCTCTTCGCCGGACTGCGCAATCCATTGCTCGCAAACTTCCAACCCATGACGGACAAGAATTTTGCGGACGCGCTCCGGCGTGTAGCGATAGGAGAAGAAAAGCCGGATGGTTTCGCCCGCAGCAAAATCAAACGCCTCATCGTCGATCTTAATCCGGCGGGAACGCGTGAAATGAAAATCGGCGCTGATGCGTTTCAGCCCGTTCGCGGCATCGTCCTTGATTTGGAAAAGCAGTTGGCCGTCGCCGCACTCAATGCCGAGGTCGGTCAGGAAGGTCAGCAGCCAGTCGCGCGTCAGGGCGTTGTCGTATTGCGGCAGGACTTTTTTCACGCCGGCGGCGTAGTTTTTTCCGGGCGCAAGGTTCGCGCTGAACAGCAGCCAGTCCTGCGGACGGACGAGCGACGCCAGCTTCGGCAGGATTTCCTGCGGCGCAAAATTGGGGATCATGCCGAAGAAGGTGATGAGGCGTGAGGCGTGAGGCGTGAGGCGTGAATTGAGCGCGGCGGGCAAATCCTTCGCCGTCGCCAGATCGCAGACGAGGGGAAAACATTTTTTCTCCGGCAAAACTGCGAGCGCCGTTTGCCGCGCAACCAGCACCATCGCGGTGCTGACATCGCAGGGCGTGTAGAAAATTTCTTTGCCGCGCGCCTTCAGAAAACCCACTAGCTGCGCGTCTTTTTGCCCGCCACCGCAGCCGAGGCCGAGGACGTGGACCTGCCGCGCCTTGATTTTTTTGGCGGCGGCAAGAAATGCTTCGTCGTAAGTTGCCAGGCAGTTTTCATCGCGGCGCGCGGGCGAATGGGCCTCGTGCAGCGCGAGCCATTTTTGCGTTTGCTTGACGCTGTCGTAATGAAACTTGTGGTTCACGCGCCGCGTGCGCAGCGAGGCCAGCAGGTCGCGCCGGACGTTTTCGGGGAACTGGCTGGAGTGGATCGTGACGTTGGCGGTGGCGGTGGCGGTCATTGGAGAACGTCCGCTTCAAGCCGGCCTGGCTTCGCGAACGAGAATCTTTATTGCAACCACGTCCTTTTGTTTTCTCAAAAATTGATGGATGTGGTCGGCGCGACCAGCAATTTTGCGAACTCGAAAGCAGCCGCCATGATCCTGAAGCTTGGCGTCGGCTGCAGTTCCTTCCGCCGGCTGCTGTCGGTATTCAATTTCACAAAGCATGAGCGGAAATTACGTCTGACAAATTGCAGCGTCAACTCAATGCTGCGGGAAAATCTGGTAGAGCAGCAGGTAGATCACCACGCCCGTGACGGAGACATACATCCACAGCGGCCACGTCCAGCGGGCGATTTTTTTGTGCAGCTCAAAGCGTTGCAGTCGCGCACGGTTAAGCGTCACCAAAATCATCGGCACAATGACTACGGCGAGAATGGTGTGCGTGAGCAGAATCGCCAGGTAAACCGGGCGGAACCACGCAGGCTCGACAAAGTGCGTCACGGTTTTGACGGTGGCGTGGTAGGTCAGGTAGCACGCGAGAAAAATCACCGACGTGCCGAACGCCGAAATCATGCAGTTGCGGTGCGCGATCTTGTTTCCGCGCTTGATGAAGATGAAGCCGAGCGTGAGGAAGACCGCGCTCAAGCCGTTGAGCGTGGCGTTGACGGCGGGCAGGTCGTGGACGGTCATGGGAACGCCGGCCTCCGGCACGGCTCGGAAGATATGGCGACCAACGTGCCGGGCCGGAGGCCGGCGTTCCGATCGGATTTCGTGGCGCTCATGGCTCGTTCTCCAACTGGCGGATGGTGGCGAGAATTTTCGGCAGCACGGCGTTCGTCCAGTCCACGCCTTCGCCGCCGGTCTCAAAAAATCCGCGCAGTTGCGCGTGCTTGTCCACGACCACAAAAATCGTGGTGTGGATGAACAGGTCGGCGGCATCTTTCTGCTCCTCGCTCTTCACCGGCAAGGCGCTCAATTTCAAGCTGCCGCTGGCGAGCGCGGCAATTTCACTTTTGGTTCCGGTGAGAAAAGTCCAGCGGTTGAAATCCGCGTTGAAGTGCTGGCCGTATTTTTTCAGGACGGCGGGAGTGTCGTTGCCGGGGTCGGTGGTGAGCGTTACGAGTCCGGCGGCGCTGTTTTTGGGAAGGGCATCCGCCATGGATTTCATCTGCGCGGTCATGCGCGGGCACGGGCCGCCGCAGCGGGTGAAGATGATGTCGGCGACCCAGACGTGATTGGTGAACGCGGCAAGCGTCGTGATCTGGCCGTCCTGATTGGTCAAAGTGAAA
>JAYVCM010000327.1:0-2868 GCA_043749955.1 Limisphaerales bacterium
GGCGATTGACAAGCCGCGCGGCTGGATGCTCGTGCCGGATTCGTGGCGCAAGACGAACTGGAACCTGCAGACGGCGATTGATTCGTCCATCCGCGCGGATGATTTCTGGGCGCGCTCGCGCAATCTGCGCTATCTCCGGCACGTTCACCGGCTGGATGCGGACACGAGCGGCGTGATGCTGTTCGCCAAAAGCGAGGGGGCCATGCGCGCGATGGGCGACCTGTTCGAGTCGCGGCGGATGGAGAAAACGTATCTGGCCGTCGTCGAAGGCGTGCCGCGTGAGCAGGAATGGATTTGCGAACTGCCCATCGGACCGGATCCGCTGAAGTTCGGGCGGATGCGCGTGGACAACACGGAGGAAGGCAAGGAGGCCGAGACGCGTTTCTGCGTGCTGCAAAGCAACGAGCGGTTCACCTTGATCGAGGCGAGTCCGTTGACCGGCCGCACGCATCAGATCCGTCTGCACCTGGCGGAGTCGGGCAGCCCCATCATGTGCGATGAACTTTATGGCCGGGTGGAACGCGGTTTCCGCCTCGGACTGCGCGCGGTGCGGCTGGCTTACAAGGACACGTTCACGCGGCGGCCAGTGAACATCCTCGCGCCGACAGAATCGTTCCTGCAGGAGTTTGGCTTCACGCTGACACCGGAATTGCAACAGGCAAAATGGGCGCGGCGTCCGTTCGTGCCGAAAGAAAAAGGGCAGGACGGAAAACCGCCGCTGCCCGTGAAAAAAGTTTAATCCGGTCAATCCGCGTAGTGGACCGCGCAGCCGTAGGGCTTGGTTTTGGAAACGGCCACGGGTTTGCCGGCGATGAGTTCCTCCACGGCGGCGCGGACATAATTTTTCGCCGCGCGCGGATCACCAAAAGGTTTCGGGCTGTTGTCCATCGCGCCGTCATAGACCAGCGTGCCGTCCGTCGCGATGACAAACAGATGCGGCGTGGTTTTCATTTCGTAAAGATGACCGATGGTTCCCGCGCTGTCGTCGAGCCACGCGGTCGCGGCCATTTTCTGGTCGGCCCATTCCTTCTGCGCGGCCGCCGGCGTGCGATGGCTCGGATTTTTAGGACTGACGGAATTGACGATGAGCCAGACGACGCCCTTGCCCGCGAGTTCCTTCTGCAACTCCTGCGTCGCGCCGGTCTGGTATTGGTTGTGACAGAACGGGCAGTCCGAGTTGTAGGATTCAAGGACGACAATCTTGCCCTTGTAATCCGCGAGCTTGACGGTCTTGCCATTGATGTCCGTGCCGGTGAAGTCCGGCGCGGGCTTGCCGATTTCGGCGGCGAAAGCCGACGACGCCAGCGTCAGCGCGGTGAATAATGCCAGAGTGGTTTTCATGGTTGGATTCAGTTGAGGTTTTGGTTTCAGATTAACAGACGCATCTCGCGGGCGTTTGGTTCAAAAAATCTTCATCCACTGGAATGTCATTCCGCTGCCAAACACCAAAGCGTTGACGCCGAATTGAAACCATGCGTGCGCAGGCAAACCGCCTGGATCATGGCCGGCAGACAAAGTGCCGCCGGCATTTTTTCTTTATTTTTATTCCGGCCGGTTCAATCCTCATCCATGCCAAAGTTTTGTCGCAGGTTTCCGGTTCAGGTGGCGCTCGGTGCGCTGCTGATCTATGGCCTGACTTTATGCCATGGCGTTTCCCTCAACAGCCTGCCGCTGGCGGCCAAAATCGCCGGCTGGGATTGGATTCCCATGGTGGGTCAGCCCGTGCTCTGGCTGCTCACACTGCCGTTCCGGCTGCTGCCCGGAGCGTGGTCACCGACGGGCCTGAATTTATTTTCCGCCCTCGCCGGCGCGGCGACGCTGGGCCTGCTGGCGCGCTCGGTGGAATTGCTGCCGGGAATCCAAACGCTCCAGGATTGGCGGAGCCGGCTGCCATTGCTGCTGGCCGCGGCCGTGTGCGGGCTGGAATTGAGCTTCTGGCAGGATGCCACGGCGGCGACCGGCGAAATGCCGGCGCTGCTTTTACTGGCAGCCGCCATCTGGTGCGGGCTGGAACATCTCGCGACGAAACGGCTCCGCTGGCTGCGTGCGGCGGCTTTTTTCTGGGGCCTGGGACTGGCGGAAAACTGGGCGATGCAAATCACCCTGCCGCTGTTCGCGGTGGCGATGGCGTGGATGCTCAAAAAGAAAGTGCTCCAGCCAAAAATTCTCCTGACCCTGGCCGGGTGTGGACTGGCCGGTTTTTCCGCCTACGCCTTGCTGCCGCTGGCGAACGGCCTGCAGCCCGGTTCGCCTTGGAGATTTGCCGCCGCGTGGGGCCATTCCATCCGGGACAGCAAAAATTTGCTGGCGGGAATTTACGGCCAGTTTTGGGTGATGAACCGGATGACGGCGATGACGGTCACGTTGTTTTTTCTGCTGCCGGGGCTGGCGGTGCTGCTGTGTTTCAAGAACGAGAACCCAAAAAACCAGTCGAAGCTGAACCGCGCCATCATCTGGATTTTTCGCGGCGTGCGCGCCGGGTTGCTGGCGTTCTGCCTCTGGCTGGCTTTTGATCCAACCTTCGGCCCCCGACAACTCATGGCCCGGGAAGCAAACCTCCCCCTGCCGCTGCTGACGTTCGATTATTTGAACGCTTTGGGGATCGGTTTCCTCACCGGCAACCTGCTGCTGATTTTTCAACCGCGGGACAAACTGCGGCGGCGGCGAAACTTCAGCCAGAACCTGGTGATCCGATTGGAACGCGCCGCCCTGCCGGTTTTGACCGCCGTGTTTGTGCTGGTGGTGCTCGGCCTGACCGCGCGAAATCTACCGGCAGTCACCTTGTCGAACCGCCAGCCGCTGACGCAATTCGGCGACCAACTGCTGCGCAGCCTGCCGCCCGGCGGCGGAATCGTCGTCAGCGATTTT
>JAYVCM010000328.1:0-8990 GCA_043749955.1 Limisphaerales bacterium
GCACGGCGGCTTTCAAGAAATACGGAATTCTATGAGCAGCAAAAAAAACAATCCTGTTGTCACTGCATTTGAGACGTGGCGCTGCCAGCGCAAAGAAAAATTATTTGATTCCGCGCGCATGGGCCGCAGTCCGATGAACTGGGACGTGGTCGTTTTGCGGTTGCACACGGACGCCGGCATTTTCGGCCACGCGACCGCGATTGCCGCGCGTTCGAGCATCGTCACGCAGGCGTATCTGCAGGAGACCATCGCGCCCGTCGTGCTGGGTCGGCGCGTCAGTGAACGCGAGGCGATTTATCACGAGCTGTGGACGATTGACCGGCACATCACTTTTTTTCCGGTTTATCTGCCCGGCCCGGTGGACGTGGCATTGTGGGACATCGCCGCGCAAGCCGCCGGGTTGCCGCTCTATCAATTCATCGGCGAGTGCCGCACGAGCCTGCCGACTTACGCGAGCAGTTTGTTCATGCCGGACACCGAAGATTATTTGAAGGAAATGCGCGCCTACAAAAAGCGCGGCTTCCCGGCTTACAAAGTCCACCCGCCCGGTCCGTGGCGCAAAGACATGGAAATCCACCGCGCGCTCCGCAAAGCCGCCGGTGACGATTACGTTTTGATGAGCGATCCGGTCGCCGACTATTCGCTCGAAGAAGCGATCCGTGTCGGGCGCGATCTGGAAAAACTGAATTATCACTGGTTCGAAGAACCGTTCCGCGATTTTGAACTCGCGAAATACGCGAAACTTTCCGCCGCGCTGGACATTCCCATCGCCGCGACGGAAACGACGCGTGGCGGTCCGTGGGGCGTGGCGCAGGCGATTCTGTTTGGCGCAGTGGACATCGTGCGCGCCGACGTTTCGTGGAAGCCCGGCGTCACCGGCACGCTCAAGATCGCGCACCTCGCCGAGGCGCACGGCTTGCGCTGCGAGATCCATTGCACGACGATGGGTTTCATGGACATGGCGAATCTGCATGTCAGTTGCGCGATAAAAAATTGCGAATATTTCGAGCTGCTCGTGCCCGAAGAACCGTTCCGCTTCCCGATGAAGGACAAATATCCGATTGATAAAAACGGCATCGCGCACGTCCCGCAGAAACCCGGCATCGGCGTGGAACTGGACTGGGACGCGATTGACAACACCTGCGTCGAACACAAAATCACGAAGGTGAAATGATTTAACCGCAGAGAACGCAAAGAGCGCAAAGAACCGAAAATAAAAGATGAACTGTAACAATCCAGGCGGGACGCACACCGACGACGGAAATTTTTGTTTCTCTGCGTTCTCTGCGCTCTTTGCGGTTAAATTAAAAATCAAATGAAACCGCGCTGCTTTCAAATCCAACCGCAGGACAACGTCGCCACGCTGATGGACGATGCGGCGGCGGGTCCGGTTGAAGTCATCGGCGCAACCCGTTGTGAAATTGTCGCGCCGGAAAAAATCGAACGCGGACACAAGGTGGCTCTGCGTGACATCGCAGCGAACGAAGCCATTGTAAAATTCGGCGTGCGCATCGGCCACGCAACGAAACCCATTGCGCGCGGCGCGTGGGTGCATCTGCACAATCTCGCCAGCGACCTTGACGACCGCTCCGGCACGCTTGATCTTCATTCCGGCGCACCAACCGATACCAATTCTGCGTATGTCTGATAAAATCTCATTAACACCGGGCTTCAGCCCGGTGACCCGCGACCCGAAAAAGGCCAAAGCCGTTTCAACGGCTTCTCAAGCGAGTGAAACCGCTGAAGCGGTTCAAGTAACTTTGTCCGCCGCCCACACCCGGCTGAAGCCGGGTGTTAATGAGATTGGAAGCTCCGCCAATCCACAATTACAACAGAATTCTTGGAGTGGCTATCTCCGCCCCGACGGCCGCAAGGGCATCCGCAATCTCGTGCTTATCATTTACACCGTCGAGTGCGCGCAGCACGTTGCCTACGCCATCGCCAATGGCGAGGAAGACACGCACGTCATCGGCTTTCCCGGCTGCTACGACAACGCCTACGCCATCCGCCTGATGCTCGCGCTTGCGCGGCATCCGAATGTCGGCGCGGTTCTCTCCGTCGGTCTAGGTTGCGAATACACGCAGCCGGAGAAAATCGCCGACGCCGTTCGCGCTTCCGGCCGGCCCGCCGAATGGTTTTTCATCCAGCAAGCCGGTGGCACGCGAACATCCGTCGCGAAGGGAAAAGAAATCGTCGCCCGTCTTCGCGAACAAATCCGCAAGGAAACTCCACGCGTGCCGATGACGCTGGCCGATCTGACCGTCGGCTGCGAGTGCGGTGGCTCGGACGGCACATCGGGTCTCGCGGGCAATCCCGCCGTCGGCGCATTTTTCGATTTGCTCGTGGACGCAGGTGGTCGCGCGATTTTTGAAGAGACCGTGGAGATGATTGGATTGCGCGACGTCATGCTGTCGCGCGCCGCATCGCCGGATGCACGACAACAGCTCGCCGCCACTTACGACAAAGCCGAGCGTTATTGCCGTTCTGTCCGGCAATGGTCGGTGTCGCCGGGAAATTTCGCGGGCGGCCTCACGACCATTGAGGAAAAAAGTCTTGGCGCATTTGCCAAGAGCGGCACGCGGCCGATTCAAGGCGTCATCCGCGTGGCCGAACAACCGCGCGGGCCGGGCTTGTGGATTCTCGACAGCGTGCCGGACGAACATTTCATGCAGTTCGGTTATACGAATCCAAACGACACGGAAGGCTTGATGGATTTGATCAGCGCCGGGTCGCAGATTGTTTTGTTCGTCACCGGACGCGGCAGTGTCATCGGTAGTCCGGTCGCGCCGCTCATCAAAATCACCGGCAACAGCGCGACGTTTCGCGCGATGCAGGAGGACATGGATTTCGACGCTGGCCGCGTGCTGGCCGGTGAATTAACCTTGCCGCAGGCGGGTCGCGAACTCTTGGAGTTGATCGTTCGCACCGCGCGCGGCGAGCCGAGCAAACCGGAACAGCTTGGTCATCGGGAATATTTTATCATGTATAAACATCAGGAAACGCCGTCGCTCACTGCCGGTTGCCGGGCCTGATTTTTATTTAACCGCAAAGAACGCAAAGAACACAAAGAATGAAATCAGCTTCACTTTTGAAAAATCTCCGCGCTCTCTGCGCTCTATGCGGTTGAAATTTTATGAACAAAACACAACTGACTTCCGCCTTCGATCTCACCGGCCAGACCGCGCTCATCACGGGCGGTGGCACGGGCCTTGGCCTTGGCATGGCGCGCTGTCTGGTCGCGTCGGGCGCGAAGGTTGTTTTGGTCGGGCGACGCAAGGAGGAATTAGAAAATGCCTGCGCATCGCTGGGCAAGAATGCGTTCGTCCTGGTCGGTGACGTGACCAAACTTGAAACCGCGCCCGCCTTGGTGGACAAAGCTGAGAAACTCGCCGGGCCGATTTCCATTCTCATCAACAACGCCGGGGTGCATCTCAAAAAACCCTCGACCGAAACCAGCGACGCGGAATTCGCCGCCGTAATCCAGACGCACGTCTTCGGCGCGTTCGCGCTGACGCGTGAAGCGGGTCGTCGTATGATCGAGCGCAAATCCGGCAGTGTGCTGTTCACCGCTTCGATGGCGTCGCTGTTCGGCATTCCGCTGGTCGTCGCGTATTCGGCGGCGAAGTCCGCCTACGTCGGCATGGTGCGCTCGCTCGCGACGGAATGGGGACAGCACGGCGTCCGCGTCAACGCCATCGCGCCCGGCTGGATCGCCTCGGCCATGCTGGACAAGGCGTTGAGCGGCGACGCGGCGAGAAAGGCGAAGATCATTGGCCGCACGCCGATGAATAAATTCGGCGAACCGGATGACATCGGCTGGGCGGCCGTTTATCTGTGCAGCCCGGCCGCGAAGTTTGTCACCGGCGTGGTGCTGCCGATTGACGGCGGCGCGGCGATCGGATTTTAATATGATCGCTGGAAATTTAACCGCAAAGAACGCAGAGAACGCAAAGAACAGAAACCAGAGTCTGCTTCAGAGATCTTTGTGCTCCTTGCGTTCCGTGGCTGACTCAACTTCAGAGTTTTTCCGCCGATAGCTGCCGGGCGAACAACCCAGAACCCTTTTGAATACACGGTGAAATTGCGGATAGCTGCCGAAGCCGGCTTCGAGCGCAGCGTCGAGCATGGTCACGCGCTGGCCGGTGCGGTAAAGCGAAAGAAATTTTTCCACGCGCTGGCGGTTGCGGAAATCCACCAGCGCAATTCCCGTCTGCTGCTTGAATAAACGGCTCAAACGCGGCGCGCTCAAGCCGGCGTGCTGGGCAAGCTCTTCCAAACCAATCGTGTTGTTCTGATCGCGGATGTGGCGGGCGGCTTTTTCCACGGCGGGATGCACGTCGTGAACCGGCACATCAGCGGCGTGCTCGAAACTTTGCCACGCGGCGAGCAGAGCGTAATTCAAACCGGCGTTGAACAAGCCGGGGCGTTCGTGCGTGGCGGCGATTTCGGCGAACAAGGTTTCGAGCCGCACCAGCGCAGGTTGCGACAGGCGGCGGCAGTATTCACCGGCGGGATTGGCCTGGCGCAAAATTTTCGCGTCCATGTCTGTGGCGATTCGTCGCACTGTCGCGGGCTTCGCGACGCCGATCCACATCTCGAAATCTGGCGACTGCTCGATGAGGACATGTTCCTGCGCGGGGAACAGCCAGAGCAAATCGCCGCGACGGATCTGGTATTTGCGGTTGGCCAGCAGGTAGAGGCCGCGGCCTTGCGTAACGAGGTTGAATTCCAACTCCGCGTGATGGTGCATGGCGTTGGCGCGACCGTGATGGCGGTAGTGCCAGAGATTGCCATCGAGGGCGGCGGACAGTTTGAGTTGTTGGCGCATGGCTGAATGATTTAACCGCAAAGAACGCAAAGAGCGCAAAAACGGATGGTTGGATAAATGGATTTATGGATTGAGGCAAACACTCGCACACCGCACCCACCAATCCATTCATCCACCAATCCAAAAATCCCGTCCCCGCCTTTGCGTTCTCTGCGCTCTTTGCGGTTAATTGTATTTTCGGTTTTCACGGCGACAAAAAATGATAACAAGTCGGCGGCAAAATGAGAAGATTTTCGCGCCAGATTTGTTAGGCTGAATCCATGATCAACATCACCCAGGCACAACGCGACCTTTACCAAACCGAGGGCTACATGATTTTGCCCGCCGTCATCCCGCCCGCCATGCTCGAGATGCTGCGCGAGGAATGTTCCTACTACCTCGGCTACTACGATTCCATCATGGACGCAAAAGGTTTGCAGTCCGAAGGCTTGAGCCATCGCGGCAAACGCTATTTCATCAACAACCGCTACCGTTTGAGCAGCCGCCTGCATCAATTTATTTTCAGCGATCTCATGGCGAAAGTGGCCGAGGCCACCGTCGGGCCGGAAGCGCAGTTGTTCCACGAGCAGTGGGTCGTGAAGGGCGCGGAGCAGGGCATGAAATTTTCGTGGCATCAGGACAGCGGCTATGTGAAGTGGTATGACCCAAGCACGAATCACAAACCCTACGTCACCTGCTGGTGCACGCTCGACGCCGTGAGCGAGGAGAACGGCACGGTTTATATTTTGCCGCATTCGCGCGCCGGCACTCGTGGCAAGATCATTGACCACCACAAGGAAGAAGGCACGAACGACCTCATCGGCTACACCGGCAGCGATCCCGGCGACGCGCTGATTGTTCCCGCTGGCAGCATCGTGGCGTTCGACAGCTATGTGTTTCACCGCAGCGGTCCAAACAAAACAAACCGGATGCGCCGCGTTTATCTCCCGCAATACAGCGCCGCGCCGATCCAGCGTCCCGATGGCAAAGCCTGGGCGATGGCCACGCCGTTTCTTCAGGGCGGAAAAAATATTTACGATCACGCTGGCGACACGGCGGAAAAGTTCGGCCCGTTCCCGGCGGACAAAAAATAATTGAAACGCAGGGCAGGCGTCTCGCCTGCCCTGCGGGCGCTTCAGCGCGAGCAGTCGGAGCGCGGCCATCATTCTGCCATCAATCATTCTGCAAAACGGAACTTACAGAATAATTGATGGCAGAATGATGGAAGACGACGCTCACCGCACGTTTCCCGCGAAGAATTGCTCGCGCAACCCGCCATGTTTCCGTTATTTCTTTTGCATCATCCGTGAACGAAAACCATTCCATGTTTGAAAAATCCGGCGCACGCCTCGTCTGGCGGCTGAAGGAGCAAATCCTCTGGGTCGAGCCGTGGGGCAAGGACAGCATCCGCGTCCGCGCCACGACGCTCGCCGAAATGCCGCTGCGCGACTGGAGTTTGCTGCCGCAAAAAAAAGTGGGACAGGCTTCCAGCCTGTCATTGCCGCACAGGCAGGATGCCTGTGCCACTATCAGGAATGGCAAACTCACCGCGACGATTGATGCGAAATCCGGTCGCGTTCGCTTCTTCAAATCCGGCAGCGACGAGCCGCTCGTCGAGGAAATTTTCGCCCGCACGAATTATCCGCCGTCGCGCACGTTCAAATCTGTTGGCGGCGATTTGTCCTGTTGCGAGGCGAGCTTTACTGCGTTTGATGACGAGCGCATCTACGGCCTCGGCCAGCGGCGGCACGGTTTGCTCGACCAGAAGGGCTGCATCCTCGAACTCACGCATCGCAACTCGCAGATTTCGATTCCGTTTCTCGTATCCAGTCGCGGCTACGGTTTGCTCTGGCACAATCCCGGCATGGGCCGCGTGGAGCTGGGCCGCACGCAGACGCGCTGGGTCGCCGACGCGTCGCGGCTGATTGATTACGTCGTCACGACCGGCGACGGCTACGCGGGCATCATGGAGCGTTACGCGGATTTGACCGGACACGCGCCGGTGCTGCCGACGTGGGCGGCCGGTTTCTGGCAATGCAAGCTCCGCTACAAGACGCAGGACGAACTGCTCGCCGTCGCGCGCGAACACAAGCGGCGCGGCCTGCCGATGTCCGTCATCGTGATTGATTACTTCAACTGGACGAAGATGGGCGATTGGAAGTTCGACCCGACCTGCTGGCCGAATCCGTCCGCGATGGTGCGCGAACTCGAAACGCTCGGCATCAAAGTCATGGTGTCCGTCTGGCCGACGGTGAATCCCGACAGCGAAAATTTCGCCGAACTCGAACGCAAAAACCTGCTTGTCCGCACCGAGCGCGGGTTGAACAGCTTCATCAAGTTCACGGACTCGAACGCGAAACACACGGTCATTTCCGGCCTGCTCGACAGCACGCATCCTGACGCGCGGAAATTTCTCTGGAGCAAGGTGCGCGAAAATTATTTGCGTCACGGCATCAAAGTTTTCTGGCTCGATGCGATTGAGCCGGAGATGGTGAATTACGACCATGACAACGTTCGCTATCACGCGGGCAACGGCCTCGAAGTCGGCTGTCTCTATCCGATGATGCAGCAACAAGCGTTGCATGACGGCATGAAAGCCGCCGGGGAAACCGAAATCATCACGCTCGGACGCGCGGGTTTCGCCGGCAGCCAGCGTTATGGCGCGGCGATCTGGTCGGGTGACATCCATTCGACGTGGGAAGATTTGCAGCAGCAGGTGCGCGCCGGCCTGAACATCGGCATGAGCGGTATTCCGTGGTGGACGACGGACATCGGTGGATTTTTCGGTGGCGAAGTGGACACGCCGTATTTTCGCGAACTCATCGTGCGCTGGTTTCAATACGGCGTCTTCTGTCCATTGTTCCGTTTGCACGGCTGGCGCAACAGTTCGCTCGCGCATCCCGAAACCAGCGACCCGACGCGCGGCGGGCCGAACGAGGTCTGGAGTTTCGGCGAACGCGCTTACGGCATCATCCGCGAACTGCTTTTTCTGCGCGAACGCCTGCGGCCCTACATCATGGCGCAGATGAAGCTCGCCAGCACGAAAGGCACGCCGCCGATGCGCCCGCTATTTTTTGATTTCCCCGGCGACAAAAAATCCGCCGCGGTGGACGACCAATTCATGTTCGGCCCGGACTTGCTCGTCGCGCCCGTGCTACAGTCGAAAATGACGAAACGAAAAGTTTATCTGCCCGCCGGCGCGACGTGGACAGACACGTGGACCGGAAAGAAACTGAAGGGCGGTCAAACCATCACCGCTGCCGCGCCGCTGGAAAAAATCCCGCTGTATCTGCGCGACGGACGGAAGCTGCCCATCCGACCAAGCTGATGAAACCACGAATTACACGAACCACACGAAAAGAGGGAACGCGCTTCAGTTCGTTTTTCTTATGTGAATTTAGCGGTTAACATTCGCTCCTAATCATGTTGCCTTACGAAAATCTCAACGGTGAATCCCAACGGGATTCCGGCTCGAAGCCCAGGGTTGCGAGGAACGAGCTACCTTGGGAAAGACGGCCGCAGGCCCACAACCCCAACGGGGTTGCGGCCCGGCGGGCGAATCGTGCCGCAACCCCGTTGGGGTTGAAAATTTATCCGGCAGTCACCCAGGGTAGTTCGTTCCTCGCAACCCTGGTCTGTGAGACACAATCCCTTTGGGATTGTAGAACCGGCAGGACTCTTATTTTGCGGACGACATTTACTCCGATTGTAATTTCCAAAATAAATTTCCCGAAATGACCCGCAACAACATTCTGCTCCTGACGACGCTCGGCGTTTTGACCGTCGTGCTGTCGGCGATCAAAATTTACCAGACGCATCACACTGTGGCGGCGCGGGAGCCGATCGTTCTCTACGAACCGCTGCCGCATCCGTATTGCACCGCGGTCGGCGAGGGCGCGAAGGCTTACGCGCAGGAGCACAACGTCGGCGTGCGCGTCGTCGTCGGGCAGGAAGCCACGATGGCGAACTTGAACCAGAATGTTGAATCGCTCTTCACCGTCGGGCACCGGGCGTTTGCCTTCATGCCCGTTGATCCCGCCGGCGCGAAAGGTTTGTTCACCCGCTTGAAACGGGCCGGACGGTTTGCCGTCGCTTACGGCTCGCTGCCGGAAGCCGGATCGGACACGCCGTTCGCCGTCGCCACGGACACGCCCGCCGCCGCCACGCTCGCGGCGGAAAAACT
>JAYVCM010000329.1:0-8423 GCA_043749955.1 Limisphaerales bacterium
TGCGGCCTGAATACACAGGCTGGAAGCCTGTGCCACTAATTTTTCCAACGCGAGCCGCACGGTGACGTGCAGCGTCACAAAATGCGAAACCGGATTGCCGGGCAAAATAAACGCCGCCTGTTCACCGCGCGTGGCAAACACCAGCGGTTTGCCGGGCCGCAGGCTGATCTTCTCAAAATGAATCGTGAAGCCGAGCGCGAGCAAAAGTTTTTTTCCAAAATCATAATCGCCCACGCTCGCGCCGCCGGAGACGAGCAGCAGGTCAAAGTTGCCCTCATCGCCCCGGACTTTTTCCAGCAGCAGATCAAAATCATCCGCCACCCGTTCCTGCCGGGAAACTTCGCCGCCGAACTGCCGGACGAGCGCAGCCACGAGCGTGCTGTTGGAATCGCGGATTTCCCCCGGCCCGGGAGTTTGCGCCGGCTCGACGAGCTCGTTGCCGGTGGCAAAATGCGCGACGCGCACCGGCGGCGAAACTTTTGGCTGCGTGATGCCAAGGCTGGCGAGCAGCGCGAGTTCGCCCGCACCCAGCCGTGTTCCACTGCGCAAAAGCAAATCGCCTTTCCGCGCATCCTCACCGCGCCGGCGGATGTGGGTGGCGCGACTTCGTTGAAGCGGGACGATGAAAACTGGAGCGCCGGCATCTTGCCGGCGAGTGGCCTCCGTTTCCGAAACACGCCGGCTGGAAGCCGGCGTTCCAGTTGCTTCCACGCGGACATGTTCCTGCATGATGACCTGCGACGCGCCTTCGGGAATCTGCGCGCCCGTGAAAATCCGCGCACATTCGCCACGGCTGATTTTTATTTTCGGCGACGCGCCCGGCTGGATTTCGCCGACGAGGCGGAATTTTTCTGAAGCATCATCCAGCGCCACCGCGTAGCCGTCCATCGCCGAGCGGTCGAACGCCGGCAGCTCCTCGCCCGCGCGGACGTCCTCGCGCAGCACGCGGGAAAACCCCGTCTCCAGCGCCGCCGGCTGCGCCGGCAGCGGCGAAATCTTTTCCGCGATGAGCGCGCGGGCTTCGGCCAGGGAAATCATGCGGGAAAATTCTATGCGACGCGCCGGAAAAATGCCATGTTGGACGCGTGGAAAATCCAGTCATGATTGACCCCAACGGCCGGCAGGTGGACTACCTGCGGATTTCGGTGACGGACCGCTGCAACGAGCGGTGCCTCTACTGCCTGCCGGAAAATTATTCCAACTGGCTGCCGCGCGCGGACATTCTGCGCGATGACGAACTGCTCGCGGTCGTCCGGGCCGCGGTGTCATTGGGCTTCAAAAAATTTCGCGTGACGGGCGGCGAACCGCTCATCCGCGCGGGGGTGGTGGACTTCATCCGCGAACTGATTGCGACGCCCGGCGTGGAATCCGTCCAGCTCACCACCAACGGCACGCGGCTGCCGGAACTCGCACAGCCCTTGTTTGACGCGGGTTTGCGCCGCATCAACATCAGCCTCGACGCGCTCGACAAAAATATTTACCGCACCATCACGTCGGGCGACGTGTCGCCGGTTCTCGACGGCATCAAGCTGGTGAAACAAATCGGCTTCCCGTCGGTGAAGCTGAACACGGTCTTGATGCGCGGGAAAAACGACGGTGAAATTCTACCGCTGTTGAACTTCGCGGCGGAGCACGACGTGGCGATCCGGTTCATCGAGCTGATGCCGGTGAGCCTGACGGAGATGTTGAGCGAGAAAAATTTTCTGCCGGTGGCGGAGGTGTTCGCGCTGCTGAAACGCGAGGATGAACTGGAGCCGATGAACGAGGCGCTGGGCTTCGGGCCGGCGAAATATTTCCGCCTGAAAAAACGCGGCGTGACGGTCGGGCTGATCGGCGCGTTGAGCGACCTGCATTTTTGCGAGCGTTGCAACAAGATGCGGCTGACGTGCGACGGCAAGCTGCGCCCGTGCCTCGGCAACCATCTGGAGACGGATTTGATGCCGGGGCTGCGGCCGCAGATTGACGAGGCGAAATTGCAAAATCTTTTTCGCGCCACGCTGGCGGAAAAACCTTCCGAGCATCTGTTCCGAAATAATTACCAGCCGCAGCGCGTGATGACGGCGATTGGAGGTTGAGCATGGGATTTTCAACCGCGAAACGCACCGACGCGCTGAAAGCGCCAAGCGCCGACCACCGGGAGCGCCGGCTTCCAGCCGGCGTGTGCATGCCAGCCAACACGATCTCGCCGGGTGGAAGCCGGCGCTCCCAGCAGTTTTGCTCCCGGTGGTTGAATGAAAATTAAAATCCTCACCTTCGCGCAGACGCGGACGCAGCTCGGCTTCAGCGAACTCGACGTGGATTGCGCCGCCACGGAAACCCCGCGCCAGATTTTGCACCGCATCGCCCCGCAGTTTGATCCGGGCAAATCCATCCGCGCGGCCGTGAACCAGGAATACACCGACTGGGACCAGCCAGTGGGCGAGGCGTTTGAACTGGCTTTGATTCCGCCCGTGAGCGGCGGCTGAAAATGAAAACGCACATTGAATTCACCCGCTCGCCGATTGTTCCGCCAGCGCGGATATTCTCTTCGCGCGAAACCGGCGCGAGCCTGGAATTTTCCGGCATCGTGCGCGAGCTGGAGAACGGAAAAAAAATCCCCGGACTGTTCTACGAGGCCTACGAGCCGATGGCGCGGACGACGCTGGAGAATATTTTCCACGAGCTCGCTTCGAAACATCCGTGCGAGGAAGTCCGGTTTGTCCACCGGCTGGAGTTTGTTCCCGTCGGCGAGGCGTCGCTATTCATCCGCATCACGTCGCGGCACCGGCAGGCGTCGCTCGCGCTGATGGCGGAGTTGATTGACCGGTTGAAGCTGGACGTTCCCATCTGGAAACTCGCCGCGTGATGGCCGTAGAAGGCTTGCCAGCGGCCAACTCCATCCGCCAGCATACGCGCGATGGCCGACACCCAAAACGTCCCGCTCGTCGTTGACCTCGACGGCACGCTCCTTCGCACCGACCTGATGTGGGAATCGCTTGCGCGGCTCCTGCGGCGGAATCCGTTCGCCATTTTCCAAATCCTGTTCTGGTGGACACGCGGTCGCGCCCTGCTGAAACAAAAGCTCGCGTCTCGCGTCCAGATCGAACCCGCCGCCCTGCCCTACAACGAGAAATTTCTCGCGTGGCTGCGTGAAGAAAAAAAATCCGGGCGCAAAATCATTCTGGCCACCGCGTCCGACTTGAAAATGGCGCAGCCCGTCGCCGACCACGTTGGACTCTTCGATGAAGTTCTGGCCAGCGACGGCAAAACCAACCTGCGCAGCGAAAACAAAGTGCGCGCGCTCACGCAAAAATTCGGTGAACGCGGCTTTGACTACGCCGGCAATTCCGCCGCCGACTTCGCCGTGTGGCGCGGCGCGCGCGAGGCGGTCGTCGTCAACGCCAGCCGCGCCGTTTTGCGCGAGGCGGCGAACTGCACCACGCTCGGCCCGGCTTTCTGCGACGGCTTTTCGCACCTCGCCGTTGCCAAAAGCGTTTGCACGGAGCTGTTCTGGCGCAGCGGTTATCTCGTCGCCATCCTCGCCGGACTGCTGCTGGCCAGCGCGTTTCCGAAATGGAGCCTCGCCGGTTTTGCGTGGATCGCCCCGGCGCTGCTGGTGTTCGCCGCGAGCGGCAAATCCGGTGCGGACGCGTTTCGTGTTGGCTACGTCAGCGGATTCGCGTTCTGGCTCGCGTCGCTCTACTGGCTGCTACTGATTCCCGTCACCGGCTTTCCCATTCTCGGCTGGGTTTTGCTCGCCGCGTATCTCGCGCTATTCACCGCCGCGTGGACATGGCTGGTTTGCAATCACGCATCACGCATCACGCATCACGCATCCTGGCCCTGCCGCACCCTCTGGACGCTCGCCGCCGCCGCCGCCTGGGTCGCGCTGGAAATGCTCCGCGCGCGGCTGCTCGGCGGCTTTCCGTGGAGCTTCCTCGGCGTCTCGCAATACCAGCTCGTCCCGCTCATCCAGATCGCGGCGTTCACCGGCGTCTATGGCGTCTCGTTTCTCGTCGTGTGGTTTTCGCTCGCGCTGTTCGCGGCGGCGCAGATGATTTTCCGCCACCCGACCCGGCGCTTCATCTGGCAGGCGGAAATAGTCTTGCCGCTGACCGTCACCGTGGGCTGTTTCGTCGGCGGCTTTTTCTGGATGAACCGCGGCGTGACGACGGAAAAATTTCTGCGCGTCACCACGATCCAGCCGGCCATCCCGCAAACGGTCATCTGGAATCCGAGCGTGGACGAAAATATTTTCCAGAAATTTATCGCGCAGAATGAGGCCGCGCTCACGAACCGGACCGATGTGCTCATCTGGCCGGAGTCCGCCGTGCCGCAGATGAGCGAGGAGAACTGCCGCGCCATCAGCGCACTCGCACAGAAGCATCACGTCTGGCTCATCCTCAACGGCGAGGACATGACAACTTCTCCCAGCGCGACGAATTATTTCAACGCCGCGTTTCTCGTGAATCCGCAGGGCAGTCTCACCGCCACCTATCACAAGCAAAAGCTCGTCATCTTCGGCGAATACGTTCCGCTCGTGCGCTGGCTGCCGTTTTTGAAATGGTTCACGCCCATCGTCGGCGGGTGGACGTCCGGGGAAAAACCCGTGACGTTTGAAATGCCCCGCGACCCGGAACGCCGGCCTCCGGCCCGGCCTGAAGCTGAAAATAAGTTGCAACCCGCCGTGCCGGAGGCCGGCGCTCCCATCAAGACCGCCGCGCTCATCTGCTTTGAAGACACCTTCGCCGACGTGGCGCGCGCGGCGTCGCAGGACGACCTGGATTTTCTCGTGAACCTCACCAACGACGGCTGGTTTGGCGACAGCGCCGAGCAATGGCAGCACATGGCCAATTCCGTTTTCCGCGCCGTGGAGAACGGGCTGCCCCTGCTCCGCTGCGCCAACAACGGCGTGACCTGCCTGGTTGACGGCCACGGACGCGTCGCAAAAATCTTCCGCGACCGGCGCGGCAGCGAATACGGCCAGGGCGCGCTCACCGTGGAGATTCCCCTGCTGCAATCCGCCGAAAAATCCGCGCCAACTTTCTACAACCGGCATGGCGACTGGTTTGGGTGGGGCTGCGTGGGGATGACGCTTGCTTTGCTCTGCCAAAAATTCGGGCGGAAGAAAATTACTTGAGCAGCGACTCGGCGTGCTTATCCCCTCTCCCCTCCGAGGGGAGAGGGTTAGGGTGAGGGGTGTGGCTTGACCAAAAATTCCGCCACCGCATCCGTCCGTCCCATGCGCGTCATCAACTCATGCCAGATTTCAAACCGGATCGCCTCCAGTTCACCGTGCATCTGATGATTCCAAAAACGCAGCACCTTGATTCCTTTCGCCGCAAGAAATTGATTGCGCACCTCGTCCCGCGCGCGTTGGTCGGGAAAGCCGTGGCCGCCGCCATCGAGTTCAACCTCCAGCTTTGCTTCCACACAAAAGAAATCGAGAAAGTAAATGCCGCACGGATACTGGCGGCGAAATTTGAAACCGGCAAAGCGCCGGCCGCGCAGCAAACGCCAGAGGCGTTGCTCGGCCTCGGTGGATTTTTTCCGTAGTTCGCGGGCGGCAGCGGTCCGTGTGCGGCGGGCACCCCTCACCCTAACCCTCTCCCCTCCGAGGGGAGAGGGGACCGGAATTTGGTGCGCGGCATCGCGGTTGACATCATTGCCGTTCATTTCGGTTACACGCTTTTATATGCCTCACTTCAACAACGCCTCGGCGTGTTTTCTGGCGGCGTCGGTCTGGCCGCCGAGCATCCGCGCGAGTTCGGTGACGCGTGATTTTTTGTCCAGCAGCGTGATCTCGGAAATCGTCCGGCCATTTTTCACCTGCTTGGTCACGACGTAATGCGCGTCCGCCGGCGCCGCCACCTGCGGCAGATGCGTGATGCAAAACACCTGCCGCTTGGCGGAAATCTGTTTCATCTTTTCGCCGACCGCATTCGCCGTCTCGCCGCCGACGTTCGCATCCACTTCGTCAAAAATCAGCACGGGGATTTCATCCTCCGCCGCCAGCACGGTCTTCAATGCCAGCATCACGCGTGCAATTTCGCCGGACGACGCGATGGCGCGCAGCGGCTTGGCCGGTTCGCCCAAGTTGGGTGCGAATTGGAATTCGATTTCATCGAGGCCGGTTCGTAGCTGCGACGCCCTCGTCGCAGAAAGTGAAGGCGACGCCCCGTCGCCAGCCGGCTTTTCCCGCGACGAGGGCGTCGCGGCCACGTTCTGCGACGGGGCGTCGCAGCTACGCAGCGCCACGTCGAACTTGCTTTGCTTGAAACCGAGGTCAGCAAGCTGTTTGCCCACGGCCTTGGCGAGCTGCGGAATGACTTTCTTGCGCGCGGCGGAAAGTTTTTTGCCCGCGCTCAAAATCTCGCCATCGAGTTTTTCCAGCGCGGCGTTGAGCCGGGCGAGTTCTGCATCGCGGCTTTCCAGCGCCTGTAATTTTTGTTTCGCCTCGTCGCCAAACGAGATGACCTCGGCGAGCGTCGCGCCGTATTTGCGCTTGACCGAATGGATGAGATTCAATCGTTCCTCCACTTCCGCCAGGCGCGCAGGGTCAACGTCCACCTTGTCGGCGTAACGCGAAAGTGCGGTCTGCAACTCGCGCAAGGTCTCGCCCGCCTGCGCGTGCAATTCCACCAGGTTTGTCGCGCCGGAATCCACGCGCTGCAGTTCGCCCAGCACGCGGCCGATCACGCCGGACTGCGTGAGCAGCGAATTTTCATTCTCGCTCAAGGCGTCGAGCGCGGCCTGACTTAACTGCAGCAGTTTCGCCGCGTTGCTGGCGCGGTTGAATTCCTCCTCGACGGATTTCTCCTCGTCCGGTTGCAGACGGGCGGTGGAAATTTCCTGCACTTGAAAGCGCAGCAAGTCCAGTTGCTGCGCGTAAGTTTTTTCATCCACGATGAGCGCGGACTTTTCGTCTTCCAAAACGGCGCGGCGGCGGACGAGTTCGCCGAACGCCTCACGTTCCTGATCCAATCCGCCGAACGCATCAAGGATCAAAAGCTGCTTCGTCGCATGCAGCAGCGACTGGTGATCATGCGGGCCGTGCATGTCCACGAGCCATTCGCCAATCGTGGCGAGCGTGGCGAGCGTGGTCGCCGAGCCGTTGATGAACTGGCGGTTCGTCCCGGCGCTCGTGAAAGTGCGTTTGAGAACAAGTTGATGTTCCTCGCACGGTTCCAAACCGTTCTCTTCCAGAAAACTTTTCAGTGGTGACGGAGCGCCGGCCTCCGGCACGGCGTGTTTCTGCCCATCACCATGACGTGCCGTGCCGGAGGCCGACGTTCCGCGTTGGTTGATGCGCAGTCCGCGCACATCGAACACCGCCTCGACCGAGCAGCTTTCTTCCCCGCTGCGGATGAGCGTGCGGTCGGCACGTTCGCCGAGAACCAGATTGAGCGCGCCGAGGATGATGGATTTTCCCGCACCGGTTTCGCCGGTGATGACAATGCAACCCGGCTGGAGTTCCAGCGTCAGGTCGCTCACGAGGGCGAGGTTTTTGATGCGCAGCGTCGTCAACATGGTTAAATTTTGAACCACAGATAAACACAGATGGACACGGATGCAAAAAACAAAATCACCTAACGGACACTTGTTTTTCCCGTTTGGACTAAAACGAGTTGGTTTCAATTCAACTCACCGCTCGACAAGTAACAAGCTTCGATTAAATTTCACCACCAATGAAAGCGATAAACATCAACGATGTCCCTCACTAATGCCTGAAGGCCTCGTGCACTCGTGCATTCCGCTTTTATCGTGAACATAAAAAGATTCATTTTCTGGAGCCTGTTTGCGCTTTGCTGTGGCGCGCTGACATGGCACTTTTCCGGCGCTTATCAACGGGCTGGCTTTGCATGGCCGATGGCCTTCTCATTAGGTGTTACCCTGACTCTTCTGTTCGTTCTTGTTACCAGGCGTTTTGGGGTTTCAAAACCAGCTCCTTTTCAGCTCGTGCTACGTTTGTCCAACGACGACGGCGGAGATCAGGAAGATGACCAGACTTTCAGGCTGTTGATAAAGCGGTTCAAGGAGGCATTCCCAAAATCGAACAAGGTTCGCTACGATGGATTTGATACCGACGGAAGATTTATTTGGTTCTATTTCTGCGGGCCTGATGATTTTTTAATTTGCGACAAAGTATTGACGCAAGTTCATGGCTGTCGGATTCGTAACGGCTCTTACTTTCTCTCTAAAGCCACCAAGAATTTCGGCTCGTTGAGCGATGGCTATGCTACGCTTCTTGAAGAAGCGCAGGCCGCACAGGTCTGACTTGTTCGTTTCCCAACTGTAAATCATTTTCATTCGCTGAATTTTTCAATTCTGTTAATTTGAAAACTACATGGCGTTTGAATTCACATTTCTCGGCAGCGGCACCTCGCAGGGCGTGCCGCTCATCGGCGTCGAGTATCCGCCGGAATTTCTGGCGAACCCCAAGA
>JAYVCM010000330.1:0-20368 GCA_043749955.1 Limisphaerales bacterium
CTGGTAAAAGCCCGGCATCTGCGCCGTCTCGCCGCCGATGAGCGCGCAGTTGTTTTCCGCGCACGCGCGCGCGAAGCCCTTGATGATGTCCGTGAAAACGTGCGGCTCCAGCTTGCCCGTGCCGAGATAATCGAGGAAGAACAGCGGCTCCGCGCCGAGCACCGCAATGTCGTTCACGCAATGGTTCACGAGATCCGCGCCGATGGTGTCGTGCTTGTCCAGCGCGAAGGCGATCTTGAGCTTGGTGCCGACGCCGTCCACGGACGAGACGAGGACCGGCTCGCGATATTTTTTCACGTCCAGCGCGAACAGGCCGCCAAAGCCGCCGACCTTGCCGAGCACCTCGCGGCGATGCGTGCTGGCGAGCAGTTGCGGCAGCGTGGCTTTGACGCGATTGCCCAGATCAATGTCCACGCCGGCGGCGGCGTAAGCTTTTTGTTTCATGCGGCGGAGATTAAACCGGGAAATGGAAACGCGGGCGAGAAAATTTCGTAAGCCAGCAGGAGTAAAAAATTTAAGGAATTACAATTTGGTTTGTTTGGACTGGTTGAGCGCTAAAGATTGAATTCAAACGTTTGCCTTGAACTAATTCGCTATGTCCGTCAGCAAAACTCAGAACGCCACGCGTTTGGTTTCGGTTACCATGCAATTCTCGCGTCCAGTTCATTATCAAGTTGGTTGTGTAGAGAGATGCCCCGGAGTTGACGGCTTTATAATTGGCTTCGAGATTTCGATCACCAATCAAAATGCTCGCACTGTTTGAAGTGGCACCCAGATTGAGAAAATAGCTGATGTTTTCATCCAGAATTGCGGACAGATTGGTTGCGCTATGCCGGATGGTATCAGATGGGCAAACAAAAATTTGGGCTTGTTTGCCCAAATATGCTGTAAGAGTTCGATAATGCGGAAACCCGTGATTGCTCGGAGAAAATTCCAAGGAGCCGCCATTCGTTGCAGGAACTTGCCAAGGGTATTTTCCGGAGTTGTCACTATTGAATATGGTGAAACCGATAGTGATTTGCCTTTGGTTGCTCATGCACCAAGGTATTCTGGCTTTCCCACCGTGAGTATTGGCAGGAAGCAGCATCGCCGCCAAAATAGCAATCACAGCAATCACCACCAACAATTCAATCAGCGTGAGTCCGCTGATTTTCGCCTTGGCCGAAAGCGTTTTCATGGCTGCTGAAACTGTAACTCCAAACGCCCCGGCGACAAGCGCGATTTTTGCCAGCGCGTCAAGGAAGGCGCATCTCACTTTCTGGCAACCGATCTGGGTTTCTCATTAACACCCAACTTTAGTTGGGTGTTTAGCGGCGCCTGCTGACTCAACCGCTTTAGCGGTTTTGGCGACCGGGAAACCGCTAAAGCGGTTCGGTTCCATTTCGCCGACCTAACACCCAACTAAAGTTGGGTGTTAATGAGATGCTTGATTCGGCGTTGCAATAAATTGAGATGCGCCCCGTCATGGACTTCCGCCTTCGTAAGACTTCGGCGAGACGAGCCGGTGGCAATCCCGCCGAGCGGGAGCGACACCGCTTTCGCACGCACGACACGTTCAGAAATCTCAATCCGCTTTGTCCGTCCGAAAGTGCTGTCGCCGCTCCCGCGTTGCCAGCGCAGTCCAAGACGCTTCGCGCCATTCGTGTGCCGCCGAAATTTCGCGCCCGCCGCCGGAGCGCGGCTGTGTCGCGGCGACCAGCCGCAGCAACGCGTGAATGTCGGGCGGTGTAAAATCTTCCCAACGCTTCTGGAGACCACTGCAAAAGTGGTCGCCGCTGCGTTTGGAGCGCCGGAGGCCGGCGTTCCGACTTGTGCAGAGGTCTCTTCCGGCATGGCGCAGCGGCTGCGACTGGGTCCCGCTGCGGCACACAGTCGCGCTCCGTGGAATTTCGCGCCGGCGTCCTGGCCTAGCGTCTTCTGAACTCGGGAAATAATTTCTTCAAGGCGGCAACGACTTCAATGTGAGTCGGCAATTCTGAAGGATTTGGTTGGTTAAACTTCGCCAGGACCAAGGCCCGGGCAATTTGCTCGCGTGTCGGCGGCTGTTTCTCAAATTCCCGGTCACTTTCAAATTCCCGGCACGCCTGTTCAAACCGCCCGGCTTCTGACGGTGGCGGATTCGGCAGCGCGGGAACGGGTGCTGCTGGCGCTGGCTTCACTGGCATGGGCACCGGCGGCACAGTCGCCGGCGGAATAGCTGGCGGCACCAAAACCTTTGGCATTGGCGGCTCTGAAGACTTCAATTCTGGCGGTGGCGGAGTCACTGACTTTGGAATCGTCACCGCTGGCGCAGGCGGCGGCGGAACACTTGGCGGCACCAAAACCTTTGGCTCCAGTGGTTCGGAAGACTTCAAATCTGGCGGCGGCGGAATTGTTGGCTTTGGAGCAGTCGCCGCTGGCGCTGGCATCGGCGGCACAACTGGCGGCAACACAACCTTTGGCACCGACGGTTCTGAAGGCGTCAAAAAAATCGGCTGGTTGCAGGCCGGGCAGGGAACGGTCTCGCCGGTTCCTTCCGCTGGATATTCAATCGGCTGACCGCAATGCGAACATTCACATTTTAAGTATTCACTCATTTCAAAAATCTCCCGCAGTTTGAAAAATCATCTCCCAAACGGCAACGCCACAATTTTCGCCGGACTTTCGCCCGCCGCCGTGCGCAACACCAGTTCGTTGCCGATTTGATTCACTTCGCGGCGCACATAGCCGAGCGCGACGCTGGCATTAAGCGCCGGCGATTTTACCGCGCTGGTGACGTAGCCAACTTCTTTGCCAGCGTGAAACAGTTTGTCGCCGCGCGCGGGCAATATTTTCAAATCGTCCACCAGTCGCAGGCCGCGCAGTTCGCGGTTGACGTGGCCGACGCTGTGGATGCGGTTGATGATTTCCTGCCCGATGTAGCAGCCTTTGTTGTAAGTCACGGCCCGGCTCTCGATGCCACATTCGAGCGGGATGTTCGTCTCGTCCATGTCCGCCCCAAATCGCGGAACGCCCGCCTCGATGCGCGCGGTCTCGAATGACTGCCAGCCGCACGCGCGTCCGCCGATTTGTTTCGCGGCGGCAATCAATTTATCCGCCACCGCGCCAAGGGAATTGTTGGGGACGAACAGATCGAAGCCCGTCGGAACGCCGAGCACCGTCTCGGCAAGTAGCGAATCATTTCCAGGTTCTGGCCGAGACGGTGCTCGGCGTTCCGAAGCAATCCGCGCATGGTTCATCAGATAAATTTCGCCGAGCGTAGCGTCGGAAATTTTCACGGAGCCGAGCGGCTGGGTTGGGAGTTCCGCGTTTACGCGGCTTGGGCTTGCGCCGTCCGAACCGCCTGAAGGCGGAACTCCAAACAGACCCAGCGCGACTACGACTTCCGCCGCCTGCGGCCCTTGCACGCTCAACAAACCGTAGTGCGGCGCGGCGTCCACGAGCTGCACATCATCCGCGACGATGAATTTTTCCAGACGCGCAGAAATCTTTTCCGTCAGGCCCGGCTCGAAATCCAGAAGCAGTTCATCTGCGAGCGCAAAGATGTTCAGGTCGCTTTCCATTTTGCCTTTGGCGGTGGTGATGGCGGCGTAGCAGCCTTCGCCGGTGCGAAGTTTTTTCACGTCGTTCGTGACCTGCCCGTGCAGGAACCGCGCGCGGTCGGCGCCGACGAGGCAGATGCGCGAGCGGAAGCTCAAATCCATCACGCCGGCCGTTTGGCGGAGCGCGGCGTGTTCGGCCAGCCAGTCGCCGTGGTCGTTCACAATTTGCGCGCCATTCAGTTCCCCGAAGTTCGCGCCGAGGCCGTGGTGAAATTCTTGCAAGGTGAGCGGATTCATTCGTCGCAAAATAATGTCACTGATTTGTCACGCTGCAAACGGGAATCGAATTGATTTTCCGTTGGTTTCTTGCATCATGCGCGGATGAATTTGGATTCGCTTTACTCGGAACTGACACTTAAAACCAAAACGAAACACGTCCTCGTCGTGCTCGACGGCCTCGGCGACATCGCGACGAAGGAAACGGGCTATCTCACACCGCTCGAAGCCGCACACACGCCAAACCTTGACGCGATCGCGCGGGATTCCGCGCAGGGCCGCATGATTCCCGTCGCGCCCGGCATCACGCCCGGCAGCGGGCCGGGACATCTCGGACTGTTCGGCTACGACCCGCTGGAATTTCAAGTCGGTCGCGGCGTCATCGAGGCGCTCGGTCTCGGCCTCGAATTGAAACCCGGCGACGTCTGCGCGCGTGCCAATTTCGCCACGCTCGACGCCAAGGGCATTGTCACCGACCGCCGCGCCGGCCGCATCCCGACCGAGACGTGCGAGAAACTCGTGGCGTTGCTCACTGCTAAAATTAAAAAAATCGGCGACACGCAGGTCATCATCAAGGCTGGCAAGGAGCATCGCTTCGTCGTCGTGTTTCGCGGCAAGGGACTTGAAGGTCCGTTGACCGACGCAGATCCGAACCGCGAAGGGTTTGCGATTCCGACGGTGAAGCCGCGCGATGCGAAAAATTTGAAGCAGAAGAAAATGGCGAAGCTCATCGCGGATTTTTACAAGCTGGCGCTGCCGGTGCTCGCCAAGCAAAAGCCGGCGAACGGTTTTCTCATGCGCGGCATCGCGCATCAGCCGGAGATTCCGCTGTTCGCGGACCGCTATCTGCTCAAGCCCGCGTGCCTAGCGGTTTATCCGATGTATAAAGGCCTCGCGCAGCTCGTCGGCATGGCGAAGATCGAGGGGCCGCAGACCATCGCCGAGCAGTTCGAGCGCTACCTGAAGGAATACGACAACTACGATTTCTTTTTCATCCATTACAAATACACGGACAAATACGGCGAGGACGGCAACTTCGCCGCGAAGAAAAAAGCGATTGAAGATTTCGACGCCGCGCTGCCGATCCTCTTGAAGAAAAAGCCGGACGTGCTCGTCGTCACCGGCGATCACTCGACGCCATGCGCGATGCACGGTCATTCGTGGCATCCGCAGCCGGTGCTGCTCCACTCGGCGTGCAGCGGTTCGGACAAGCTGGAACGCTTCACCGAGACCGGCGCGAACAGCGGCTCGCTCGGCGTGTTCGAGGCGAAATTCATGATCCGCCTGATGCAGGCGAACGCGAAAATGTTCGACAAGTTCGGCGCATAAGCCCCCAAACCCGGATTGATGGATAAATGGATTGGTGGATAAATGAAAAAACCAGCGAGCCAGCCAGTCCAACAATCCACTAATCCAACAATCCATAAACCCATTTTTTGATGAACCTGCCCAACAAGCTCACCGTCTCGCGCTTTGTGCTGACGGCGTTTTTTCTCTGGGCGCTGTTCTGGCCGTGGGCGGTTCCGTTCCGCAACACGCTCGCGCTGGTTCTGTTCAGCGTGGCGAGCTTCACGGATTTTCTGGACGGCCGCATCGCGCGCTCGCGCAACCTCATCACGAACTTCGGCAAATTGATGGACCCGCTGGCGGACAAAATCCTGACCTGCTCGGCTTTTGTGGCGTTCGTCGAAAGCACACATTTGCATCCCGACGCGCCGGTCAAGGTCGCGGCCTGGATGGTCATCGTCATCGTCGCGCGCGAACTGGCGATCACCGGGATGCGGCTGCTCGCGGCGTCGAAAAACATCGTGCTGGCGGCGGAACGCTACGGCAAGCACAAGACCATTTCGCAGATCGTCGCCATCATCGCGCTGCTCGTGGTGGACGCCCTGAATGAATGGCCGGCGTGGCTGCAAAATATTTTCGCCGGCTGGTCGCCGCAGTTCGCCACCATCGCGCTGTGGATCACGGTGGTGCTGACGGCGAGTTCGGGGCTGATTTATTTGTGGCGCAACCGCGCGCTGTATCTGGATGAGGTGTGAAGCGGATTTGCGATTTGCGATTTACGATTTACGAATCCGCTTCATTTCCACGGCCAGCGCGTAACTCGTAAATTCAGTCACCGTTTCGGCAGCGGCAGCGTGTCGCCGGAACTGGCCGGTTGATAAACGGCGGGCGGAAGATTTTTCAACGGGTCGCTTGTCTTGTGATGACTCCAGGCCCAGACGGACAAGCCCACGACCCCGACGGCCACGATCACCACGCTGCCAACGACGCCGGCCTTCCAGTTCAATTTTGCGAGCAGCGAGGTGAGCCGGTCGAAAATGGTTTTCTTCGTCTCCACGAGCGGCGGCAGCTCGCTGAATTTTTCCGTCCCCTTCAATTCCTCCGTCAGCGCGGCGAGCAGCGGCGCCTCGTCCAGCTTCAGCAGCTTGGCGTAAATTTTCACCGAGCCGCGGATGTAAACCGTCGCGGAGAACGCGCCGAAATTCCCGTCTTCCAGGGCGCGGACGTGGTCGGTGCGCATTTTGGTCGCGTGGGCGACCTGCTGCACCGTGAGATTTTTGGCCTCGCGCGCCGCGCGGAGCTGTTCGGCAACCGTTGACATGGCCTCCATTTAGCGCAATTGACGCGGCATTGGCAATCTTGGAAAATAACCTTTGTGACCAGCTCCTGGAAAACCTGGCTGTGGCGAACCCTCGTCACCGCCTCCATCATCATCGTCATCGCCGCCGGCTTCTATGCCGAGGAAAATTCTCGCGGCCTCCGCGCCTGGCAAAAATGTGAGAGCGAACTCACGGCGCGCGGCGAATCGCTGGACTGGAACAAATTCATCCCCGCGCCGGTGCCAGACGAAAAGAATTTCTACAAGGCGCCCATGATGGCCGAGTGGTTTGTGAAAGGCACCAACTTCATCGTCAGCCATTCGCCCAATCTTTTGCCCGCCTCCAATCCGGAAACCACCGCCGAGGTCATCACCGAAGTTTCGGCGAGCAATTACGTCGCGTGGTGCGCCGCCTTTGAGCCGGGCTTCGACCTGATGCGCGTCGCGCTCAAGCGTCCGTCCGCGCGGCTGGACGGCGATTACTCGCGCCCCTACAAACAGCCGATCCCAAACTTCGTCAGTTACCGCATCGTCGCGCAGACCCTCGCGCATCGCGCCAGGTGCTTCCTGTGGCTCGGTCAATCGGACAAGTCGCTGACCGACCTGACGCTCTTGCACAACCTCAATCAGAGACTGGTTCAAGGCGGCCGACCGAACACCCTCGTCAACTCCATGGTTCACGTCGCGATCAGCGGATTGTATGCGGATGCCGTGGCCGGCGGTCTGCAATCCCGGCAATGGAACGAACCGGATTTGGCGGCCTTGCAAAAGCAGTTCGCCGAAATCAATCTGCTGCCCGAAGTCGCCAATTCGTTCCACGCCGAACGCGCGGGCGTGTGCCATATGCTGGACAGCATGACCCCGGAACAACTGATGCGGGTCATCAACGGTTCAACCCGGCAAGTTTCCGACCTCGGCTGGTGGCTGATGCCCGGCGGCTGGATTCAGCAGAACAAAGCCATCATCGCCACATCCGAGGGAAGAATTCTGGACTCCATGGATGTCACCAGCAACACGGTCTCGCCCTACAAAGCCCAGGCGGCCGAACATGCCACCGAACAAACTTTCCGCCATGTCACACCCTGGAATTTCATCGCGGCCATGTGCACGCCCAACTTCACCAAGGCGGCACAATCCATGGCCCGCAACCAGACCTGGGTGATGCAGGCAGAAATCGTCTGCGCTTTGGAACGCTATCGCCTCGCCAATGGCAAATACCCCGGCACGCTCGCCGCGCTCGTGCCGCAGTTCCTCGAAACAATTCCGCACGACCTCATCGGCGGCAAGCCGATGAATTATTCCTGTGCCGACGGCGAAAATTTCAAGCTCTACTCCGTGGGCTGGAACGAGGCGGACGACAGCGGCATCACCGCCCACACCAGCGACGGCAAGGAAGACCGGGAACAAGGCGACTGGGTCTGGCATTATCCGACGCAGTGATTTTTTTAGAAACATTCAACATTGAACATTCAACGCTCAACCTCCAACGGTTCCCGCGCGGCTTCATTGGATGTTGAATGTTCGATGTTGGTTGTTGGATGTTTAATTTTTTAATTTTAATTGAACCTTTGCTCGCCTCGCGCATTCCTCTTGATGAAAATGCCGGAAGTGGCCGACATCGAACAACTGCCCGTAGCCCAGGCCCGCGCCGGCGAACCGGCGGCCTGGGATGCGCTCTTCCGGCGATACCAACTGCCGCTTTATGTTTATGTCTTTGAACTTGTCCGCGACGAACAGGCCGGCCTCGACATCGTGCAGGAGACGTTCATCGCCGCCGTCCGCCACATTGGCAGCCTGCGCGAGGATAAAAAATTTGGAAGCTGGCTCTTCGGCATCGCCCACCAGAAAGTCATCCAGTCCTGGCGCAAGCGGAAGGAAATCCTGTTCGATGAAATCCCCGAAACGCCCGGCGAATTTGAAGACGGCCCGGACGATCTGCTCATCCGGCGCGAACAGGAAGCTGAATTTATGAATTTGCTGAACCAACTGCCGCCGCCGCAACGCTCCGTCCTGTTGCTGCACTTCGTCGAAGATTTCCCGCTCGAAGAAATCGCGCGCATCACAGAAACGCAGCTCGGCACGGTGAAATCACGGCTGCATTACGCCAAGCGGGCATTGAGAAAATTACTGGGAGGAATTGAGAGATGAAACTGGAGACGAAACGCAGAGGCGCGGAGAACGCGGAGGCCCGCAGAGTTGGTTTTCTCCGCGAATCTCCGCATCCTCTGCGCCTCTGCGTTGAAATCAAGAACCGACTATGAAAACGCCGCGTGAGATTTTGTTTGCCCGCCATAAGGCCGCCGCGCCGAAGCTCGACGCCATCCGCCGCTCGGTCGTTAGGGAATTGAACAACGAAGACGCGAAGACGCAAAGTTTTCCGACCCGCTTTGCGCCTTTGCGCCTTTGTTGTTCAAATAAATTCTGGTTGGAGCTCATCTGGCCGTGCCGCCGCATTTGGACGGGGCTGGCGACGGTCTGGGTTTTGATTTTCCTCATCAATTTTTCCCAGCGCGACGCGGTGAGCAGCGTCACGGGAAAACCCGTTCGTTCAGGCGGACCGGCGATAAGTTTGCAGGCCCAGCAGCGCTGGATGAATGAATTGTTCGCGGACCGTGCGACGCCGCCGGACGCCGACCGTCCGCGAAATTTTTCGCCCAAGCCACGGACGGAGAAAAAAGAAATGCTGACGGCCTGAATCCGTGGCCGCCGACGTGAGGAGGCTCAAATCAAGAATCAGAACCTCGTCACCTCGGCTGCTACAAGTTGAATTGATATGAATGACAAACCTAAAAGCAAATTGCACTGGCGGCTGCTGCGCTGGGGACTGATCGGGCTGGCCGTCCTTGTCACGCTCGCTGCCGTTCTGGTCACCGAGGAAAACTGGCGCAACAAACGCGCGTGGGACAATTACAAGCGCGCCGCCGAGGCGCGCGGCGAGCGTTTCGATCTCGCCTCCGTCGTTCCAGCACCGGTGCCGGACGACCAAAATTTCTTTTGCGCGCCAATTGTGGCTGAAGCCTTGGAACAAATCCGACGAGACGGCAGCGACCACAGCGGGCAATCCACTTATCGGATGAATTTCAACATTTATCGCGGCGATTCTGAACTCTGGCCGACAAACGGCGGCAATTGGCAACAAGAAAAATTGACCGACTTGAAACAGTGGCAGATTTATTTCCAAAAATTCGCCGCAACGCCCGAGGGAAAAACCAACGGTTTTCCCGTGGCCGCGCAGCCGCAGAAACCTGCCACCGACATTTTGCTGGCCTTGAGTGGTTTTGACCCGGCGGTCAAAGAATTGCGTGAAGCCCTTCAGCGTCCTTATGCGCGGCTGCCGTTGAAATATGAAGACGGCTTTGACGCGGTTGGGGAACTTATGCCTTTTCTGGCAAACGTGAAACGGTGCGGCCAGTTTTTTCAGTTGCGAATCCTTGCCGAACTGGACGCCGGCCAGGGCGGGCAGGCGGTGGACGACGTGAAACTCCTGCTCGCTGTGAACGATTCCATCCGTGACCAGCCGTTTCTGATCTCACATCTGGTTTGCATGGCGATGATGGCGATAACGCTGCAACCGGTTTATGAAGGACTGGCACAACAGCGATGGTCGGATGCTCAATTGATGGAATTGGATAAAACTCTGGCGAAGCAGGATTTTCTGGCGGACTTTCAACTCGCCATGCGGGGTGAAAAAATAATGGCGATTGATGCCATCGAGAAACAGCGCGTCACCCGTGAAATGAAATCCGTGGACGACAGTTCGGGAACAAACAAAATTATTACCACCAGTCTGCGGTGGGCACCGAGCGCCTTTTTTTACGGGAACGAACTGGCTTTCGCGCAGATGCACGAGCAGTTCATCGAGCCGCTCATTGACCCGACCAACCGGATCGTCGCCCCCGCCGCCTTGCGCCAGGCCCTAGCTGCCGTCCAGTCCCAGATGAAACATTACTCGTATTACAAAGTTCAGGCGCAGATGGTTTTTCCCGCCATCGCCAGCAGCGTGAACAAGTTTGCGAAAATCCAGTCGCAGGTGGATTTGGCGCGCGTGGCCTGCGCCTTGGAACGCTTTCGTCTCGCACACGGAAATTATCCCGAAACGCTCGCCGCGCTCGCGCCGCAGTTCATCGCGCAACTGCCGCACGACGTCATCAACGGCCAGCCGCTGCATTATCGCCGCACGGACGACGGGAAATTCATCCTCTACTCCATCGGCTGGGATGAGAAGGATGATGGTGGAAAAATCTTCCTCACCAAAAACGGCGCGGTGGATCCGAAAAAAGGCGACTGGGTCTGGCAGTATCCGCAGAAATAAATTTGGCGGGAACATCCAACATCGAACAACCAACATCCAATGGGGCTTCCGCGCGTTTGATTGGATGTTGGGAGTTCGATGTTGGTTGTTGGATGTTTTCCAATTCCCCAACTCGCCGGGACGGTGCCCGGCGTTCCGTCACACCGCGCTCTGCCCGCCGCCATCGGCACCGCCGCCGTCGAGGTCAATCAGGATTTCGCGCGGTTCGGCGCCGTTGCTCTCGCCGACGATGCCGCGATTCTCCAGTTCGTCCATGATGCGCGCGGCGCGACCGTAGCCGAGGCGCAGGCGGCGTTGCAGCAGCGAGACGCTCGCCTTCTGTTCGCTGCGGATGACTTCGATGCACTGCTGGATGATCTCCTCGTCCTCGTCAATGCCGCTCTCGATGTCGGTGTTTGCGGACGGTTTGGAAAGTTGTTTGTGGATGTCCGCCTCGTAGCTGGGCTTGGCCTGCCGGGCGATGAAGCCCACGATGTCTTCCAATTCCTTGTCGGTGATGAGGGCGCCCTGCGCCCGTTTCAAATTGCCGGAACCGGGCGGCAGATAAAGCATGTCGCCTTTGCCGAGCAATTTGTCTGCGCCCATCGCGTCGAGAATCGTGCGCGAGTCCACGCGGCTTGCGACTTGGAACGCGATGCGCGCCGGGATGTTTGCCTTGATGACACCGGTGATGACGTCCACAGACGGACGCTGCGTGGCGACGATGCAATGAATGCCCGCCGCGCGCGCCATCTGCGTGATGCGCGCGATGGCCATCTCCACATCCGCCGGCGCGACGAGCATGAGGTCCGCCAGCTCGTCAATGATGACGACGATGTAGGAAAGTTTTTCAGGAATGATGATGTCGTCCTCGCGCGGCACGACAATCTGCTCGTCCACCTGAACGGCGAAACCGTCCGCGCCCGCCTCGACGCGTTCTTTTTTGGAAGCGAGCGGCAGTTCCATTTCCTGTTGCGGCAACGGCTTGTCCTTCGGCCGTTCGTTGAAGGATTTGATGTTGCGGACGCCGACGCGCGCGAAAATTTGATAACGTTTTTCCATCTCGTTGACGACCCAGCGCAAGGCGAGGAGAACTTTTTTCGGATCGGTCACCACGGGCACGACGAGGTGGGGCAGGGCGTTGTATTGCTGCAGCTCGACGACTTTCGGATCAATCATCACGAAGCGCAGTTGATCCGGCGAAAAACGGTAGAGCAGGGACGCGATGATGGAATTGATGCAGACAGATTTGCCGGAACCGGTGCTGCCGGCGATGAGGCAGTGCGGCATTTCCGCGAGGTCGGCGATGATCGGATGGCCATAGACGTCCTTGCCCAGCGCGATGGGGATGCGCGCCTTGGTGTTGCGCCATTCGTCCGACTCGAACAGGTCGCGCATGATGACTTTCGTCTTGATGAGGTTCGGCACCTCGACGCCGACGGAACTTTTTCCGGGCACGGGCGCGAGGATGTGGATGCGTTCGGCCTTGAGCGCAGCGGCGATGTTGTTCGAGAGCGCGGTGATTTTTTCCAGCTTAACACCGGGCGCGGGATGCAGTTCGTAGCGCGTGATCGTCGGGCCTTTGGTGATGTCGCCGAGCGAAACTTCAATGCCGAACTGCGCGAGCGTCTGCTGCATGAGCCGCGCGTTGGCCATGAGTTCCTCCTTCGACTCGGTCGGCTTGACGGTCATGTCCGCGTGCTGGAGAAAATCAAACGGCGGCAACTGGTAATTGCCGATCATCGGCGTGGAGGCCACGGTGATGGGCTTGGGTTTGCGCGGCAGAATCCTCGGCTTCGGCCCCGGCACGGGCGGCACGGAACCGTCGGCGATCGTGATGACGGGTTCGGCTGGGAGCGCTGCCGTCTCGGCGGCGGGTTTCGCTTCGTCTTCTGCCGGCAAGATGCCGGCGTTCCCGGCTGGCTCCGTTGATTTTTCAGCTTTCGATTTCTTGCCCAGAATTTCAGCAGTCGTCGCGGCGGCGATTTCCTGCGCGGGAATCACTTCGGCGGCCTCGAACATCGGTTCGGGTTCAATTTCCTTCGCTGGTTCCGGCGGCAAGGTGGTTTTGCGGAAGCGCGGGCCTTTGGACTGCGGCACGCTCAAGTCGCGCACGGTCGGTTCGGGCACCGGCCGGCCATCCGCACCGAGTCCGCTGGGCGCGGTGGTGAGGGGTGTGGAGCCGCCCGAAGATTTTTGGACGGCCTGTTCCAGCACGCGCTTTTGTTTTTCCAGTTCGCGCGCCCGTTTTTCCAAGGCGAGTTCGTCGGCGGATTTGAATTTATCATCTGCGGTGGAATCTTCCCGGTGCAACAGCGCGCGGATCCAGCCGCCGAGATGAAAGTTCGTCAGGAACAGCACGCTGATGAGGCCGAGCACCGCATAGACAATCATCGCGCCCAATCCGCCGAGCAGGGCGAAGCCGTATTCGTAATGCTGCGACCGCCCGTAAGTCAGGTAGCCCAGCCAGCCGCCAAGGCTGTGCGCGCCGAGGGTCTCGTGGAATTTCCCGTTCCGCCCGCCGTCATCCAACAGATACGCCAGCCCGGTGATTGAAACGAACAGCAGCGCCGTCCACAGCAGCGACCAGTGCAGCTTCTCGCGCAGATAGGAAAAGAGATTCAGCAGATACGCGACGCCGAACGCGGCCAGGATCCACGGCAGCAGATACGCCGCCACGCCGAGCGGCATGAACGTGAACCACGCGAGATATGCGCCGATCTTGTAGGCCCAGTTGTGCAGCGGCTCGTTGTGCGGGGTTTTGTAGAACGACAGATCGTAGCGGTCGAACGAGAGCTGCGACACCAGCAACAGCAGCGCCAGTGCGAGCAGCACCAGGCCGATCACATCGTTGAAACCGTTCTTGGGATTCGGGGCGTCGCCCGATTTTCTTGCCATGACCACAGCGTAACCATCCGGCGCGACGAGTTCAAAGTTGAAATTGACAAACCATTTGCGCCGGGCTTTTCACTTGCCATTTTCCAGCGGGCTTGCCAACCTCGTCATCCCTTTGCGCGCGGTTAGCTCAGTGGTAGAGCATTACCTTGACACGGTAGGGGTCGGAGGTTCGAAACCTCCACCGCGCACCATCTTCGTCACCATCTTCGTCACCGTCGGCAACAGCGCCGAGAAATTTTTCAGCCAAAGCCTGGTTGAGCCGGCCTGGAAACAATGAGAATGATTCGGCTGATCGTATAACTGGGACAGCGGGGCGGAACTGGCGGGGAAACTGTTTTAACCGGCCAAGTCGTCCAAGAACAACTCGCGGAAAGTTTCGTAAACAGTTTTGCGCGGCCCGGCATGGAGGCAATTGATCACGCGGATTCCGTTTTCAAACGCTTCCCGGAAAATCACGCGCTCGCCTTTGATCTGAACGCGCGAGTAGCCCGACAAGTCGTCTTCGAGATGAACAATGTGCGGCGGGTTTTCCCTGCCGTCCCACGCCGCCAGTTTTTTAATTGCGCCCCAGAGGGCTTGGCGCGGCTCGGGGGCTTTGCCACGAATGTAGTTTTCCACCTGCGCGGACCATTGGACTTTAAAGGGCATCCGGCACCTTGGTAAACTTGATTTTTCCCGCCCGATCCTGGCCGACGAGCTTCATCAATTCGGTATCTTTTTGCAGTTCCATCGTTTCAAGCAGCGCGCTCATTTTGTCCCGCGACAAGACGAACGCCCGGATTTTGCCGTTCTTGGAAACCGGCACGACGCCGTCCGTCTGCGCCTGTTCAATCAAGGCGGCGAATCCGGCCTGCCCCTGTGTGTGAGTCACTATATTTTTCATTGGGAAAAACTATAATTCAGCGGGGCCGGCCAGTCAAACCAGACATCATCTCTGGACGGGCTTTTCCACCCGGTGACGTGCCGGGCTGTCCTTTGCGGACGGATACACCCCTGTTTTTGCGCGGACATGGCGGACGCGGAAAGCCGCTCACGCGTGCCAACTGTTCAAAGAATTCATCCGCTTTATAGTCCTCGTATCGGTTCGCAACCAGTAACCGAATCAGCCGGAACATTCCCCCGGCGGTTCGTCCGAACATTGCGGCTGCCGGCGCAGGACGCCGCGAAACTCTGGCTGAAGCCCGACTTCAGCGCGGCGGCCCCCGGCAACGTCACGGCGCACCAATTTCACCCAAAAGGCTATTCGGCATTGACCAGTCCAAACTGTTCCCGTTCCACCCAGCCCGCGCCGTTCAGGGTGCGGATGAAAAAATAATTTCCCCGCGTCCGCAGCTTCCGCGCTGGTTCGCCGGCGGTCAAAGTCGAAATGATTTCGCCTTCGCGCGTCGGCGTCAGCAGCAGCGGCGCATTTTTTTTCAGGACAAAACCGATCTGCGTCCGGCTCACCACGCCGAAATTCGCCGTCAGGCTGACAATGAAAACGCAAAAGCCCAGCGCCGCCAGCGATTGCTGCCAGCCGGCCTTGCGCCGCCGGAAAATTCCCGGCAACACCAGCGCGCCCGCCGCCAGCGAGAGGCTGGCGCCGGCAAGCCACACCCACGCATTCGGCGGCAGCCACGTCGAGGCGGCCTCGAACCATTTCAGTTCCGGCCCGTCCACCTGCGCCACGGCCCGCGCAAATTTCAAGTTGGCCCGGGCGCTCGCATCAAACGGATCAATCCACTGCGCCCGTTCCCACGCCAGCATCGCCGCGCCCGCGTGGCCGCGCTGCCACTCGGCGAGGCCCAGGTTCACCAGCGCGCCGGACGACGGCTGCCGTTTCGCGGAATTTTCAAACGCCGCCGCCGCTTCGGGAAACTGTCCGGCGTGGCTCAACACAATGCCGTCCGTGAAAAAATCATTCGTCGCCGCGCGGCCGGCGGGCGCGGGAAAAAACAGCGCGGCCACCAAAACTGCGTAGCAGCCGAGGTGACGAGGCTCAAACTGAATTATTTTGAGAGCCTCCGCACGTCGGCTGCCACGTTGATGAAATAAAAAGCCGCTCACAATTTCTCCTCCAATTTTTGCAGCACCGCGTCCACGTCGGCATGGAGCGCCAGCAAATCCGCCGGCGTTTGCGGCCCGACGGCAAACCGCGCGTCCGCCGCCGTAAAAATATTCCGCACCATTTCTCCCGCGCGACCGTTTCGCTCCGCGTCCTCCAGTTGCGCCAGGATATCGCCGCAGACCAGTGCCTGCGGATTCGCCGGATAATGCGGCGCGACGACAATGCTCAGCGCGCCCGCTGCATGTTGAACAAACGCCGCCGCGTCACCCGCTTTCACGCTCTTTTGCAATTTATTTTTTTCGCGCCGCAACGCCCGCCGCGCCTGCCGCCGGCGGACAATTTCCGGATGCGCCTCCAGAAACCGCCGCCGCCGATCCCATTGCCACAGCGCGAAAAATCCGAACACCGGCACCAGTTGCAGGCCCACAAACCACCCGCGCAGTTGCAGCGGTTGCAGGCCCGCCGCCGTCTGCCGGGGCGACATGGCCAGCCAGCCCAGCTTCAGCGGCGCGGCGGATTTGGTTTCGTCGTCATATACCGGCAGTTGCACCGGCAGACCTTCGCCGACGACGGTGACGGGCAATGGCGGAATCGTCAGGTCCAGATACTTCGCCGTCGCCGGGTCAAAACAACTGAATGGAATCGCGGGCGTCGCGCGCACTTCATCCGTCAGCGGAATCAGCGTGAAACCCGTGGCCGGCGGTTGGTCGGCGATGATCTGCCAGTCGCGCGAACGCGGCGGCGCGGGCCGCACGAACCGCGTCAAGCTGTCATCGCTGTGGAAAATAAATTTCAGGTGCACCGGTTCGCCCACGTCCAGCCGGTTCGTGGCGAGCTGCGGCGGCGCGCTGGAAAATTTTCCAATCGTGCCGGTGAAGCCCGGCAGTTCGTCTTCCGCCGGCAACGGACGGACCTTGATCTCCACCGCCTCGGAAACCAGCAGGACATATTTCGCCGGCCCGCCGGGAATCGTCACCTGGCCCGTGATGGAAATCGGTCCGCTGAATTCGCGCCCGGCGGTGAAGGCCTGCACCGAAAATTTCTGCGGCCCCGATGCGATGGGCGTCACCGTCAGTTCACAGACGAACGCCGGCCGGGACTGGCCGTCGCGGTTGACGACCTCGATGGACTGCCGCGCCGTCGTCTTGTCCGTCATCAGGCCGTCGCCGTTGAGCTGGATTTCGCGGAGCGCCTCGATCTCATTGCCCGGCCCCGTCGGCAGCCGCACGCGCACCTTGAACGGCTGGCCGAGAAAAAGATTCGTGGCCGAAATTTCCAGCATGAGCCGTCGTGCCACCTTTGGATTGGGATTTTCCGCCACCACGTCCAGGGTCGCCGCCGGAATTTCCAGGAGATTCCCGCCCACGCCCACGCTGAAATTCGTGACCGTGAAACGCCCCGTCGCCGTCGGCTGCACCTCATGCACAAACGACGTCAGCGGGCGGAAGCTGCCGTTGAGCGTCTGCACCATCTGCCCGCGCACGCCCGCGCCAAATTTTAATTCCGGCGCGGCGGAAATTTCCTCCGGCCATCGGATTGAGGCTTCCGACGCATCCACGTTCACGCGGTAAAAAGTTTTTTCACCGGCGCGAACGACCGGCGGATCAAACAACGCCGTCGCCGTCGCCGGTGAAGAAACATCCACCGGCGGCTGCGCGCCCTGAAGCTGGAGGAGCCCGCCCGGCGGAAATTGCAGCGGCGTCTGCGCGGGCAGCAGCAACGGCGTGAACAGCAGCGAGGAAAGAAGAACATTCAACATTGAACATTCAACATTCAACACCCAGCGCTTTAGCGCTCGCGCACCAATGACCTTTCGGCGTTCGATGTTGAATGTTGAATGTTGAATGTTTTGCATGTTCAGCTTCACCAGTTGCGCCCGGTTTTTTCCTTCGGCGGCGCGCCGGGCTGGTCGCCCATCGGCAGGCGGCGGCCGCCGTCAATCGAGATGCCGTCGAGGATCTGCCCGGCCTGGTCCGGCGACAGCGCGGCCGGCATCTGGTCGCCCTCGCGCCCGGCGTTCTCCTTTTTTCCCGCGAGCGATTCCGGCTGCACGCCTTGCTCCTCTTCGTCCTCGTCGCCGGCCGCGCCGGGCGGGGCATTCGGCGCGGGAATCTGGCCTTTCAGTTTGCTCAGCATTTTTCCGAGCTGGTCTTTTTGTCCGGCCATCTGTCCGGCCATCTGCTGCATCTTCCGCAGGCTGTCCACGAGCTTCGCGATGTCGCGCTCGACCACCGCCGCGTTGTGCGTCGCGTTCGTGTCGGCGGGATTCAACTCCGCCGCGCCGTGAAAATCATCCGCCGCGCGCCGCCAGGCGGCCAGCGTCTTGCCGTAAATTTCCATCGCCAGTTGCACGGCTTTTTCCGCGTCACGCAATTCATGCCGCACCCCGCGCCCTTCGAGGTAGGCGGCGATCATCTTCTCCAGGTTGTTTTCCGCCAGCGCCGCTTCCGCCGCGCTCAACGCGTGTTCGCCTGCCGCCAGCACCGTGTTGCCGCGCGACGCGACCTTCTGGGTGTCCGGCCCTTTTTTAAAAAGCTCAACGCCCTCGGCATACCGCGTGTGGCCCAGATTGAAAAGCGCCAGCGGCTGCACGCGCTCGTCCTGTTCGGCGAGCGACGACTGAAACATCTTTTCCGCGTCCGCAAAATTTGTCCTGGCCAGCAGCCTTGTTCCCGCATTGTAAAAATCGCGGGCGGTGACGGGAACTGGGGCGTTTGTTTCTTCGGCCAAGGAAACTCCACCACTGCAAAACAGAATCATCATCAAAATGAATGCCAACTGTTGCAGCGCGTTCTTCCTCACCCTGGCCCTCTCCCGCTGGGAGAGCGAACCGCCGTTGTCCGGCTTCAGAAATTCGGAGCGCCACCGGGCTGAAGTCGCGGGTCGGTTTGCTGAGACGCTGGCAACCATTCTCCCTCTCCGCTCCATCGGAGGGAGGGGAGAGGGCCGGGGTGAGGTGAGGGAAAAACAAACTGCCAACTGCCGGGCAGCTTTACGCAAACCTAAATTAAATTGCCAAAATAATTTCATGCCGCCTCCGAAACGTTTTTTCGCCGCGTGCCGAGGAGCGATTCCCCGACGAGCAGCACCAGCAGCGCCGCGATGAACGCGTGAAACCGGTCCACGCCGTTTTTCGCGGACGGCCGCAATCCGCTGGCGCTGTCCAGCGCGTGAATCGCGAAGCGCACTTTGCCCAAACCGTCGCCGAGGACGCCGAGCGGATAATAACTCCCGCCGGTCACTTGCGCGATGTTACGGAGCGTCGCCTCGTCGAGCTGGCTGCGGACAATCTCGCCCTTCGCATCGTGCAATAGTTCCATCTGCCCGGCGGCGTTGAGCGTCTGGATTTCTTTTCCCGCCGGCGTGCCGACGCCAATGGTGAACACCACCACGCCGTTCGTCGCCAGATTTTTCGCGGCGACGACGCCGGATTTTTCCAGATCCTCGCCGTCGGTCACCAGCACGACCATTTTGCGGCGGCTGCCCTTGTCCATCGCGCGATACGCCTCGTTCAGCGCGCGGCCAATGTCCGTGCCGGGCAGGGGAATCGTTTTTTCGTCCACCGACAACAGGGTTTCCTCGAACGCATCCGCGTCAAACGTCAGCGGGCACTGGATGAACGCGCTGCCGGCGAACGCCACGAGGCCCACGCGCCCATGGCTCTGCTTCCGCACAAAATCGAGCATCGCAAATTTCGCGCGCTGCATCCGGTTGGGCGCAACGTCGCTGGCGGTCATGCTCTGCGAACAGTCCAGCACGAACACCACGTCCTCGCCGAGCCACGCGTTGCCGGCCTCGGTGCTGCCCCATTGCGGCCGCGCCAGTGCGAGGCCGGCAAACACAAACGCGAGCAGCAGGAAAATATTTTTGAACCGCCGCCGCGCCGGGCTGTGCGAGGCCGTGAGTTCGGCGACGAAATGCGGCGAGGCCACGCGCGCGAGCTGTTCGCGGCGCGCGTTCGCGGCGTGCCGGTGCAGCAGCGCCAGCAAAACCGGCGCGGCCGCCGCCAGCCACAGCCAGCGCGGTTCGGCAAAATGAAAGTCGGCGAATGACATTTACGATTGATGATTGACGATTGACGATTTGGAACGCCGAGCACCGTCTCGGCTCGTTTGAAAAATCCATGGCGACACGCCGAGACGGTGCTCGGCGCTCCACGCTTTTGAAATCGTAAATCGAAAATCGTAAATCATAAATTCCTCACGGCACGCGGCGAAATCTCGTGTTCGCCAGAATCATTTCCAGCGCCAGCCAGCCGAGCGCCGCCAGCAGCGGCCAGGCAAACAGCGGCGCGTAGGTCGCGAAGCGGCGCAGCTTCACCTCGGATTTTTCCAGCCGGTCAATCTGGTTGTAGATGTTCTGCAGTTCACGCGCGTTTGTCGCGCGATAAAATTGTCCGCCGGACAGCGCGGCCATTTTTCCCAGCACCGAGTAATTCGCCGGCTGCAGCAGCAGCGTGGGGATCACATTGCCGTTCGCATCCAGCTTGAGTTTTCCCGTGGCCGGATCGAACGACGGCAGGTTGCACGGCTGCTCGATGCCGATGCCGATGGCGTAAATTTTTGCGCCGAGCGCGGCGGCGAGCTGCGCGGCGGGCAGCGGATCAATCCTGCCCATGTTGTTGTCGCCGTCCGTCAGCAGAATCATGATGCGGCTCTTGCTGTTCGGCACCGCCTTGAGCCGCTTGGCCGCGACCACCACCGCGTCGCCGATGGCCGTGCCGAGTTCAC
>JAYVCM010000331.1:0-9154 GCA_043749955.1 Limisphaerales bacterium
GCCAAGCCCGGCGCGGCGGCGGGCGGATTCCCCGGCAAAGTGCGCGGCGGCCGCGTCCACGGCGGCTACCACTTCGCGCCCGGCGGACGGAGAAAGTAAATTTCCGCAACGGAATTCAAGAGATGGTGTTCATTCATTGGCATGAATGAACTAAAAAGAAAAGCTTGTGGGGCATTTACGCTTTTTGAGGTAGGTCTTCTGGTTTGTATTATTGGGCTAATCGTCGCAATTATTCTACCCAATCGCGTGAATCGCCACCGCACCAGCCCCGCGAACGCCTGCATTAACAACCTCCGCCAAATTGACGCCGCCGCTAATCAGTTTGCATTGGAGCAAAGCAAGACTAACGGCGAAGCCATCCGTTTCCCCAACGATCTGACGCCCTATATCAAGCTGAACAGCGCGGGGAAAATTCCACCGTGTCCCTCCAGTGGCAAGCCCTATCACATTAGCAAAGTCGGTGAAATTCCCACCTGCTCGCTCGGTAGCACCGTCACCCCAGCCCACGTTTTGCCATGAGCTGCGGCGCATTCACATCCGCCGCAGAAAATCCGCCGGGCTGATGATGGGAATGCCGCGAAATTGGCGGAGCGCCAGCAGATGTTTCTTGTCGCCGCTCACGATGTAATCTGCTTCCGCCGCCAGCGCACATTCCAAAATCATTTCGTCATCGGGGTCGGCGGTGGCACCGCTGGCGCGGTCAGTTGGAAAAACCAGCGTGGTCGCCTCCGTCAGCGCAGTGACCCATTCGACGGGGGCGCGGTCGGGATAATCCAAGCGGAGTTCTTCCAGAATTTCGTGGTATTCGGCGAGCAGCGCGGGGCTGACCACGGCTTCGCAGCGGCCTTGCGCCCACGCCGCGAGACAATCAAACGGAGCGCCGCGCCAGAAGCTCGCGCTGGCGACCACGTTGGTGTCAAAGACAACTTTCACTTTTGGCGGCGGCTGCGGACGTGTTTCAACGCGCGGGCAACGACGGCTTCATCCGCCGGTTTCATTTCGGGAAGCTCGCGCCCGCCCAGCAGCAGCGAGCGGACGTGCGACGGTGTCATGGCCTGCCGTTTCCGCAGCACAATCAATCCGTTGGCGTAGCCGACATCCAGCTTGTCGCCGGATTTGATGCGCGCTTGTTCACGGATGGCTTCGGGGATGACCATCTGTCCTTTGACTGAAATGTTCGCAATCATGCGGTAAGCCTAGCATTACTTCAGAAGGAATCAATCCATTCCACGCAGAGACTGCCACGCGACGAGGCCTTGAGGCTGGAGCGGTTTAATTTAACGTGAAGCCGTTTAGTGAGCGCACGCCTCTCCCGCCTCCTTGAACCGACGCCGCGACCGGCGCGCTCCCACAGCGGCGCTGAAGCCGCCCGCAGTCCAGACGCGGCGCGACGACTGGGCGCCACCACGACGCGCGAAGCGTCTGGACTGCGGACGATTTATCGCCGCTTTGGGAACCGGGGTTCATGGGTGAGGGAGAACGCGACGGTCAAGTCCAACTCCGGCTGCAGATTTTTTCAAAATGCTCTAATCGTGCCCGCGCTCTGCTTCGCCGGTCATCGGCACAAAGCGCACCGGGCAAACGGCGTTCTCGATGAGCCGGCCTTCGCGTTTCTGAAAAACCACTAGTTCCTGATTCTCCGCCGGGCCGAGGGGAATGATCAGCCGTCCGCCGTCCTTGAGTTGCAGGACGAGCGGTGGCGGCACTTGCGCGGGCGCGCAGGTCACGATGATCGCATCAAACGGCGCGGCCTCGGGCCAGCCGACGAATCCGTCGCCGAGGCGTAGATGGATGTTGTGATAGTCGAGCCGTTGCAATTCGGCGGCGGCGCGTTGCGCCAGCGGCTCGATGATTTCGATGGTGAAAACTTCCGCCACCAGTTCCGCCAGCACGGCGGCCTGATAGCCCGAACCCGTTCCGATCTCCAGCACGCGGTCGGTCGGCTGCGGATTCAGTTGCGCCGTCATCAGTGCGACGATGTAGGGCTGGGAAATCGTCTGGCCAAAACCGATGGGCACCGCGCCGTCCACATGAGCGAATGATTCCTGCTCTTCGGGAAGAAATTTGTGACGCGGCACCTTGCCCATCGCCGCGCGCACGCTCGCCGGGAATTCCGACAACTGCTCCCGCACCATGCGTTTTCGCGCGGCGGCGAACAGCCTTTGATTGCTGGACGAATCATCCATAACGGTCGCCTCGGTGAGCGGTTTTATTGTCAGTCCGGCCAAACCGAAATCATGCAATTGAACGGCGGCCGGAGCGCGGCATTTATGCCGCTTCACCACACGAATTGCAGGCGGCACGGGATTCATTCTCACCCACCCCTCCGTGCGGACGTTGAAGCGGCATAAATGCCGCGCTCCGGCCGAGTGGTCCGTTGTCTATGGCCTGCGTCCTTTACGTTGGTTGCATGGTTCCGGCTAAAGCAAACTCGACTGTCCGCTCTTCGACACCTTAAGCCCAAGTTTCTTGTAGCTCAACTCGGTCGCGACGCGGCCTTGCGAAGTGCGGTTGAGGTAGCCTTCCATGATGAGATACGGCTCATAGACTTCCTCGATCGTGTCCGGCTCCTCACCGACGGCCACGGCGAGCGAGTTCACGCCCACCGGCCCGCCGCCGAATTTCACGATGACGGCTTCGAGGATGCGCTTGTCCATTTCGTCGAGACCGTTCTCGTCAATCTCCAGCATGGCGAGCGCCTTGTCGGCGACTTCTTTCGTGATGCGGCCGTCGTGACGCACTTGCGCATAATCGCGGACGCGGCGGAGCAGATTATTCACGATGCGCGGCGTGCCCCGGCTGCGCCGGGCGATTTCGTGCGCGCCCGCCGGGTCAATTTCCACGTTGAGCAGATTCGCCGAGCGCAGGACGATTTTGTGCAGATCCGCCGCGCAATAATAATCCAGCCGCTCGCGCATCCCGAAGCGCGTGAGCAACGGCGCGGTGAGCAGGCCGCTGCGCGTGGTCGCGCCGATGAGCGTGAAGCGCGGCAGGTTCAGCCGCACGCTGCGGGCGTTCGGGCCGGAATCAATGATGATGTCCAATTTAAAATCTTCCATCGCGGGATACAGATATTCCTCGATGGTTTTTTGCAGGCGATGGATTTCGTCAATGAAGAGCACGTCGCCTTCTTCGAGATTGGTGAGCAGGCCGGCGAGGTCGCTGGCTTTCTCGATGGTCGGGCCGCTGGTGGCTTTGACATTTGCGCCCATCGCCTTGGCGAGAATGTTGGCGATGGTGGTTTTGCCGAGGCCGGGCGGGCCGGAAAGCAGGATGTGATCAAGCGACTCGCCGCGCTGCTTCGCCGCCTCGACCGCGATTTCCAGGCGCTCCTTTACTTTCGGCTGGCCGGTGAAATCAGAAAAGAGCGACGGCCGCAGCGTCATTTCAAGCGCGGTGTCGGGCTGGTTCAAGGTGGCAACGGGACGTTCGGACATCGGGCAAAAGATTGCGGCAGGCGGCGGGCAGCGGCAAGCATGGTGTTTACAAAATTCCGGAGAGGTATATGGTGGGAACCAAACCAATGTCCCGGAATTTTTCAATGATGGGTTTGCAGGCGACGGCGCGAAATCTGCGCCGTCCGGCGGGGAAATTATTTTCCACACGGGCGTTCACGCTGGTCGAACTGCTCGTGGTCATCGCGATCATCGCCATTTTGTCCGCGCTGCTGCTGCCGGCGCTGGCCGCCGCCAAGGGCCAGGCGTATCGCATCAATTGTGTGAGCAACCAGAAACAGTTGATCACGGCGTGGATGATGTATTCCGGCGACAACAACGAGCGCCTCGCCTTGAACGGCGGCGATTCTTCGGCCACCTCCGCAAACGCGCACCTCTGGGCCTACGGCGGCAACCACGGTTCCGCCGACACATTGACAAACCGGCTTTACCTCGTCGGCGCGAACTACGCGCTCTTCGCCCCGTTTCTGCCGGGCGAACGCGTTTACAAATGCCCGGCGGACAAATCACTCTGGCCGTTGTGGTCGTCATCCGGGACGCTCGCCAACATGGTTTTGGAAATCCGCAGTTACTCGATGAATTGCTATGTCGGAACCGCCGGCATCATCACCCCGGTGACGACGAACGCCGCCTACCGGATGTATCTGAAAACCGCCCAGATCAACGCCGATGGCCCCGCCAACCGCTTCGTCTTCACCGACGTGAACCCCGCCAACATCTGCACGCCCGCGTTCGGCGTGAACATGAGCTTGTCCTCCTGGATTCATTATCCCTCCGGCTTGCACAACCGTCGCGGCGTGCTGGCCTTCGCCGACGGTCATGTGGAGGCGCATCACTGGCTGGACAGCCGCACGATGCCGAAACTCACCAGCGGAAGTTACATCGGCCATGGCGACAGTGCCGTCGGCAACGCCGATCTTGTCTGGCTGGCCGAGCGGACGACCTCGAAAAAATAACCTGCCGGGCAAGGTTTTAACCGCGGCCCCCCCCCGCGATTTACCGCCAGAAATGACTGGAAAACCAATGCTTACTTGGGCAGGCTTGCGCCCGTATGCAAATCCGGAAAATTCTTTTGCCCGCAATTTTATTCGGCGCGGGCCATGCCTTTGCGGGCGACGCGGACATCAACCTGCCGTCCCTGGCGGGCGTTTCATTTTACCAGGGCAGTGTGAGCAGTCATGCGGTTTTGTATCTGGGGCTGTTGATCTGCGCCATCGGCGCGGCGTTCGGCTGGCTGCAATACCAGCAGACCCGCGCGCTGCCCGTCCACAAATCCATGCGCGAGGTTTCCCACATCATCTGGGAAACGTGCAAGACCTATCTCTGGCAGCAGGGGAAATTTTTGGCCGCCCTCTGGATTTTGATCGCGGTCTGCATGGTTTATTATTTCGGTTTTCTCGTCGCGCACATTGATCCGGTCACCCAGCAGCCCCTGCCCACCGGCGCGGTCGTTTTTCAGGTGGTGGTCATCCTGCTCGCGTCAGTTCTCGGCATCCTCGGCAGCTACGGTGTGGCGTGGTTTGGAATTCGCATCAACACCACCGCCAACTCGCGCACGGCGTTCGCCTCGCTCAAGGGCGATTCCCTCAAAACGCTTTTCATCCCGTTGCAGGCTGGCATGAGCATCGGGCTGCTGCTCGTTTGCGTGGAACTCACCTGCATGATCAGCATCCTTCTTTTCGTCCCGCCACAGCTTGCCGGCCCGTGTTTCATCGGCTTTGCCATTGGCGAATCGCTGGGCGCGTCCGTGCTGCGCATCGGCGGCGGCATCTTCACCAAGATCGCCGACATCGGCAGCGACCTGATGAAAATTGTGTTTAACCTGCCGGAAGATGATCCGAAAAATCCCGGCGTCATCGCCGACTGCACCGGCGACAATGCCGGCGATTCCGTCGGCCCGACGGCGGATGGTTTTGAAACCTACGGCGTGACCAGCGTGGCGCTCATCGCCTTTCTCTCGCTGTCGCTGGCCGCGTCGCCGGTGCTTTGCGGCCAGTTGATCCTCTGGTTGTTCGCGATCCAGGGCCTGATGGTGCTCGCGTCACTCCTGTCGTTTTATTTGAACATGGCCGTCGCCAAGCTCCGCTACGCCGGCAAGAAGGACATCAACTGGGAGGCGCCGCTGACCGATCTCGTCTGGCTCACCTCGATCATTTCCATCCTCGTCTGCTTTGTCGCGAGCAAATTTCTGCTCGGCGATTTCAAGGCGGCGTCCGGCGCGGCGCTGCCCCATCTCTGGTGGGTGCTCTCCGCCATCATCGCCTGCGGCACGCTGGCCAGCGCGCTGATCATGGAGTTCACGAAAATTTTCGTCAGCACCAGTTCGCGCCACGTCCGCGAAGTCACGACCGCCTCCGACCAGGGCGGCGCATCGCTCAACATTTTGTCCGGCCTCGTCGCCGGCAACTTCTCCGCGTTTTGGATGGGCCTCGTCATCCTCGCGCTGATGTTCACCTCCTATCTGTTTTCGCAGCACGCCGACTTCATGGCGCTGATGCCGGAGAAATTTATTTTCGCCGCGCCCATTTTCGCCTTCGGCCTCGTGGCGTTCGGCTTTCTGGCGATGGCGCCGGTGACGATTGCCGTGGACAGCTTCGGCCCCGTCACCGACAACGCCCAGTCCGTCTATGAATTGAGCCGCATCGAGGCGCAGCCCGGCATCAGCGCGGAGATTGAAAAAGATTTCGGCTTCAAACCGAATTTCGCCGACGCCAAACTGGAATTGGAAAAGGGCGACGGCGCGGGCAACACCTTCAAGGCCACCGCCAAGCCGGTGCTCATCGGCACGGCGGTGGTCGGCGCGACGACGATGATTTTCGGCATCATCATGCTGCTCGAAAACGCCTTCGGCAACGCCATCAGCCACTTGAGCCTCGTGATGCCGCAGGTGATTTTCGGCCTGCTCATGGGCGGCGCGGTGATCTACTGGTTCACCGGCGCGAGCATCCAGGCCGTCGCCACCGGGGCTTACAGCGCGGTCGTGTTCATCAAGAAAAACATGAACCTCGACAGCCACACCGCCTCGCTCGCCGACAGTAAAAAAGTCGTCGAGATCTGCACCGTCTATGCCCAGCGCGGCCTCATCAACATCTTCATCGTGGTGTTTTCCTTCGCGCTCGGGCTCCCGTTTTTCAACCCGTATTTCTTCATCGGCTATCTCGTCGGCATCGCGTTCTTCGGTTTGTTCCAGGCGATTTTCATGGCGAACGCCGGCGGCTCCTGGGACAACGCCAAAAAAATCGTCGAGGTGGACATGAAGATGAAGGGCACGCCGCTCCACGCCGCCACCGTCGTCGGCGACACCGTGGGCGATCCGTTCAAGGACACCAGTTCCGTCGCGATGAATCCCATCATCAAGTTCACCACGCTCTTCGGCCTGCTCGCCGTCGAGATCGCCGTCGAACTGAAAAAGAAAAATCCCGGCTCATGCCTGTCTTACGTCATCGGCGGCGTCTGTTTTCTCGTCGCGCTGATTTTTGTCTATCGTTCGTTCTATTGCATGAGGATTCCGGTCGAGGCGGCGGAGAAAAATTAGCGGCGGTCGCGTGGGCCTGTAAGCGGAACGCCGGGCACCGTCCCGGCAAGCTGGCAGTGAATGTTCCGTTCGAGCCGAGACGGTGCTCGGCGTTCCAAACGCTGCCGCTGCGGTTAAAACCGATTTCTTGACAGCGTAGAAAGTATGGGCAAACTTATGCCCATGAAAGAACTGATCCTGCCCATCGGCAAGGCGCGCAGCGAACTGTGCAACCTCGTGAAAAAAGTTCAGGCCGGCGCCCGCGTCACGCTCACCAGCCACGGACGCCCTTGCGCCATGCTCGTGCCGCCGGAAAAAAACAAGAAGCCGTGGCGCGTGGCCGTCCCTTCCGATCCCAAGCTCTTCGGCGATTTGCAGTCGCCGGTCATGGATGATTGGAAGTGAAAATCCTCGCCGACACCAACCTGTTCGTAAAATTTTACCACCGCCAGCCGTTGCCGGTCGGGGTGGAAGCCGTGCTGGAATCGGACGTGGCGGAGCGGTTCATTTCCGCCGCGACGGTGATTGAAATTTACCGGTTGTGGCGGGGCCGGCGCATACTGATTGATCCCGACGTCTGGCTCGATGAAGCGTTGAATTCCTGGACGGTCATTCCCATCAACACCGCCATCGCGCGGCAGTCGGTGCTGTGGGACTGGCCGCACAAAGATCCGGCCGACCGCATCCTCGCCGCCACTGCACAGATTGAAAAAGTGGAGCTCTGGCACACGGACACGGTGCTCAAAAAATTAACCGGCTTCCCGCAGCGTTATTTCGTGAACCAAATCCGCACGCGCTGAATGGGCGCGCAAAAAAAATTTCCGTTCCAAAATAAATCATGTCCGCCATCCAGCGCTCGATCCAAGTCCACTGGCAACTGCGCGTCTTCTTCACCGAGGACGTGTTCGCGCCGGGCAACCTCATTTTGCGCGACGCGCTCGCCGACGCCGCGCCGCGCAAGGTCCTCGTGGTCCTGGAAGATTCGCTCGCGCAGGCGCTGCCGGAGCTGGAATCCCGGATTGAAAATTATTTTTCCGCGCACGCCGCCGGCTTGAAACTCGTCCGTCCGCCGCTGTTTGTCTGCGGCAGCGAGTCCGCCAAAAACTCCTCCACGCTCGTCGGCGAACTCCACACTCATATCCACCGCCACCACATTGACCGCCACTCCTATCTCATCGCCGTCGGCGGCGGCGCGCTGCTGGATGTCGCCGGCTTCGCGGCGGCGACCGCGCATCGCGGTCTGCGCCACGTTCGCATCCCGACGACCACCTTGTCGCAGGCCGATTCCGGCGTCGGCGTGAAAAACGGCATCAACGCCTTCGGCAAAAAGAATTTCATCGGCACCTTCGCCCCGCCCTTCGCCGTCATCAACGATTTCAACCTGCTGGCCACGCTCGCACCGCGCGACAAGCGCGGCGGCTACGTCGAGGCCGTGAAGGTGGCCTGCATCCGCGACGCAACATTTTTCGACGAGCTGGAACGTGACGCGGGAAAGCTGGCGGCGTTCGAGCCGGCGGCGATGAAGCCGCTGATCCGCCGCTGCGCCGAACTGCACCTCGAACACATCGCCACCGGCGGCGACCCGTTCGAGATGGGTTCCGCGCGCCCGCTCGATTTCGGCCACTGGGCCGCGCACAAGCTGGAGCAGCTTTCACGCTTCCAGATTTCCCACGGCGACGCCGTCGCCATCGGCATCGCGCTCGACGTGCTTTACTCGCGCAACCTCGGGCTGCTGGATGAAAAGTCCGCCGCGCGGATTTTAGATTTGCTGGAACAGCTCGGCTTCCGTTTGTTCGCCGATGAGCTGCTGAACGCCGACGGCAGCAACCAATTGCAGGTTCTCGCCGGCCTCGAAGAATTCCGCGAACATCTCGGCGGCGAACTGACCATCACGTTGCTCAAGGAAATCGGCCGCGGCGTGGAAGTCCACGAGATGGAGCAGCCGAAAATCATTGAGGCCATCCACGAACTGCGCGGACGCAGAAAATGAAACGGCTTGCCGTCATCAACGTCGTCGGCCTCACGGAGGCGCTCATCGGCGAGCACACGCCGCGCATCGCGGAGTTCCGCAAACGCGGCGCGCTCGAGCAGATCAAGCCGGCGTTCCCCGCCGTCACCTGCACCGCGCAGTCGAATTATCTCACCGGCCAGACGCCGGCGTCGCACGGCATCGTCGGCAACGGCT